>JAICXU010000849.1 GCA_025934595.1 Polyangiaceae bacterium
CGACCTTCTCGGAGCGCAATCTCGCCGAGCGCGCGAATCGCAGATCGCATGCTGTCCGGATTCGCGTTGTAGCTGTCGTCGATGACGAGCGTGCCGTCGGCAAGCGAATGAAGAGATGCCCGGCCAGGAGGCACGTCGAGCGATGCGGCAGCAGCGGCCATGTCGCTCGGGGCAAGCTTCTTCTGCGCGACGGCATCGGCGGCGGCCAGCGCGGCGATGAAGTCGATGGCGCCGGCCTCTCCGACCACGGGCAAATCCACCACGATCGATTCCATGCCGCGCGCGATCGTGACACGCGACCCTTGCGCGCCGAGCGATTCGCGATCCGCGATTCGATAGTCGGCCGACGCCGCACGACCGAACGTCACCACGCGTCCCGCGGTGCGCTTGCTCTCGGCGACCACGCGCGCATCGTCGACATTGACGACGGCGGTGCCACCTTCACGGATCGCCGCAAAAATAGCGCCTTTCTCGCGCGCAACGTCGTCTTCGTTGCCGCCGACTCCGCCTGCGTGAGCGAGCCCCACGTTCGTGACGACGGCGGCGTCGGGCGGCGCGATCTCCGTAAGGCGCGCGATCTCGCCTCGTTCGCTCATGCCCATTTCGATGCCGGCGAAGGCGTGCCGCGCTTCGAGACCGAGCACGACGGCGGGAACGCCGATGCGATTGTTCAGATTTCCCGCCGTGGCGTGCACGGCGCCGACGCGCGCGAGAAGGCGCGCGCACATTTCTTTCGTCGTCGTTTTGCCGGCGCTGCCCGTGATCGCCACGACGCGGCCGCCGGTCGATTTCCATGCGGAGAGATGCGCATGCGCGAGATCGCCCCATGCGACGAGGGTATCGTCGACGGCCACGACGTCGGCATCACCGCTCACGTCGCGTCCTCGTTCCACGACCACGAGCGATGCGCCTTTTTTCACTGCATCGTCGACGAACGCGTGGCCGTCGAACCGCTCACCGCGCAGGGCGACGAAGACCGATCCTTCGTCGACGGCGCGACTGTCGGTCGTCGCGCCGTGATGGACACGCGCTTCGCCATCGCCGCCTCGCAGGATTGTACCGTGCGTCGCGCGAGCCACCGTCGCGGTCGTGAACGACGCTGCGTTGCGGGGAATGGCGGTGCTCATCGTGCCCCCAATCCACGACGCGCTTCCAGCGCTCGCTTCGCTTCCACGCGATCGTCGAAGCTGCGCTTCTCGTCGCCGACGATTTGATACGTCTCGTGGCCCTTGCCCGCGACGAGAACGGCGTCACCCGGACGCGCGATCTCGATCGCCAGTCGAATCGCGCGCGCTCGATCGAGCTCGACGACGTAACCGCCGGGTGCCCGCTTCATCCCGGCTGCCTCGAGCCCCGCGATCACGTCCGCTGCTATTTTTTCGGGGTTTTCGTGACGTGGATTGTCGTTCGTCAAGAACGCGACATCGGCATTTTCGGCGACGGCCTGACCCATCGGCGCTCGCTTCGACGGATCGCGATCACCGCCGCAGCCGAACACGCAGATGACGCGCCCTTTGCAGATCGCACGCACCGTCTCGAGGGAGCGGAGAAGAGCGTCGGGCGTATGCGCGTAGTCGACGAGCACGTTGACGTCGTCGGCGTCGGGGTCATCGCAGCGCTCGAGCCGCCCCGGCGGACCATGCGCGGCAGACAAACCCTCGCACGCTTTTTTCAAATCGAGCTCGAGCGCGAGGATGACGCCGATCGCCACTGCGATATTCTCCGCGTTGTGAGCGCCGAAGAGGCGCGAGGTGACGTGACATTCTCCGCGCGGGGTCTTGAACGTGGCCGCGATTCCGCGCGCGTCGATCGCGAGCGATGTCGGCACCACGTCCGCGTCGGCTCCGACCTGCGCGCTCACGCGAACGAGCGGCGCCTTCGCGTCGCGGGCGATCTCTCGACCGAGGTCGTCGCCCACATTCGCGACGATGCTTCCGGGCGCGCATTCATGAAACAGCTTTTTTTTGGCTTCGGCGTAGCTCTCCATCGTGCCGTGGAAGTCGAGATGATCTTGCGTGAAGTTCGTGATGGCGGCGGTTCGAAATCGGACGGCGCGAGCTCGCCCGAGATCGAGCGCGATCGAGGACACCTCCATGGCGACATACGTCGCGCCTCGCGAGCGCATCTCGGCCATCACGCGTGCGAGCTCGTCGGCTTCGGGCGTAGTGTGCTCGGCAACGGCAGCGTAGTCGCCGTACGCGTGACCGACGGTCCCGATGAGACCGCACTTCGGCATGCCTTCGGCGGCGTCGATGGCGGCGCGAACGAGATGCGCGGTCGTCGTCTTGCCGTTCGTTCCGGTGATGCC
>JAICXU010000307.1 GCA_025934595.1 Polyangiaceae bacterium
AAGGCCGAGCGTGCGGTGCTTCACGCGATCACGATACGAGGAACGCGGTCTCTTCACCGCTCTTTCGTGAGCGCGAACTCGCCGCACGCGGTGCTCGTCATCATTCCCGTGAACGAATCGGCGCTCGCCGTGCCGGTCATGCCGACGAGAGGCCAATTCGCGTACCCGGTCGGCAGGGAGATCCATTCTCCCGGTGCGAGGTTCACAGCGGCGGTCGCGGAATCGAAATCTCCGTACACGTGATAGCTGCCGGTCACGCCGTCGAGATCGAATTGAAAAAGCGCGTCGTCGATCTCGTCGTCGTGCATCGCCACGATGTGCAGATCCAAGTCCGCAGGGCCGCCCTCACAAATAAATTTGCCGCTCCAATCGTCGCCGACGTGGAATGGATCGTTCGCGGACGGCGTCCCCGCATCGGCGGCATCGGCCGTTTGCGTCGCGCCTCCGCCGGCGTTTCCGCTCGAAGCGCCATCTCCATTTGCGCCGTCGCCGGTCGACGTACCGGCGAGAATTTTTCCGCCGCAACCGAGCGACAACGACGAGCAAACGATCGCGAAGACGAAAGCGCGCACGAGGACCTCCTCGGGCATCGGCGACGCCGAGCCTCGGGAGAGATGGTTGCCGCAAGCGCGAAAAACGGCTCGCGCGTCCGCGGCCGCGGTCAGTGGCAGAGACCGTCGCCTTGGCATGCGTCTACGGCGCACGTATCGCCGCTGCAGCATTGCTCTCCGAACGCGCCGCATGCGAGGCAGTAGCCGCCCGCGCAGATCGTTCCGCTTGGACAGAGATGCGTGCCGTCGCACGCGCCGCCCGCGACTGAATATGCGGCGACATAGCAGCTCTCGGTGCTGTCGAGCGTCGCGCATGCCGAGCCCGTGCACGAGTACGCGATCATTCCTCCGCCGCAACACTCTGCTCCAGGCGCGCCGCACGCGACGCATCCGACGTCGTCGCATCGCGCGCCGCTGACGCACGCGTCGCCGGCCGTGCAGCATGGTTTTCCGACCACTCCGCACGACGCGCCTGCGTCCTTGGTGGCGCCGGCATCGTGATTCGTGCCCGCGTCGGATCCGCCGCTCGGCGCATCGGGGCTGCTGCCTGCGTCGCTCGACGAGCCGCCGTCACGCCGGCTGCTTCCGCCATCGCGTGTCGTCGTCGAGCCGTTGTCGGACGAAGCGCCCGCGTCGTCGGAGCCGGGGATCTGGCCGAGATCAGCGCCGCCGCACGCCAAGATCGCCGTGGCGAGGCCGATGCCGGCAACGAAAGACCTCCGCTTCATCGGCACTCCATACGCCGATCCACGCGAAATCTCCCCGTCTTCGCGCGAGATCGTCGAACGACGACGCCGCGGTCAGCCTGCGGAGCGGCCTCGAGGCGGCGGCATGCTCGACGGGGTGCTCGGAATCGTCTTTTTCGTCGGAGTATCGATGCGAAGCCATCCCTCGCCTTCCGCGCCGTGCGCGGAACACGCGAACGAGGCAGTCGCGTCGCGAACTCGAAACATGAGGGCGGGCGCGCCGCAAACCGCGCATTTCTCATCGGGAGCCATCGGGACACCTCCTCGAAGAAGTTCTACGCCCGAATTCGGGAAATGTTTCTTCCTCTTTTCCACCGACGCCTCCGACGACTCGACGCCAAAATAAACCCGGCTCGAGCGCTCCGGAGGAAAAGCCGCTTCGCGTGTCGATTTCGCGCTCGCGCGTTCGTCGTCCCCTCGAGATGCGCACGAAACCAATCGACAGACATGGCATGCTTCGCGCGCTCGGCAGTCTTGCCGCCGCGGGCCTCGCCGGATGTCGCACGGGAGATCGAACGATGACACCCCAAGCTCACTACGTCGACCGGCTGCACGGATTGCGCGAGACGCTTTCGGCCCACGTCGCTCGACGCGACATGCCCGGATGCGCGTGGCTCGTGAGCCATGGCGAGGAAGTGCACAGCGGCGCAATCGGACATCTCGATTTCGAGGGCGCGCCCATGCCTCGCGACGCGATCTTCCGAATCAGCTCGATGACGAAGCCGATGTGCGCGGCGGTGGCGATGATGCTCGTCGAAGATGGGACGCTGACGCTCGATGCGCCCGTCGATCGATGGCTCCCCGAGCTCGCGAATCGCCGCGTGCTTCGCGCCATCGATGGTCCGCTCGCGGACACGGTGCCGGCCGAGCGCGCGATCACCGTGCGCGACTTGCTCACGTTCCGCATGGGATTCGGCATCGTGTGGATGAAGGACGATTTGCCGATCGTGCGCGCGGCGAACGAGATGAAGCTCGGTGCATTCGGACCGCCGCACGTGCAGGAGCCTCCGGCGAACGACGAATGGCTTCGCCGCTTCGCGACGTTGCCGCTCATGGAGCAACCCGGCGCGCGATGGCGCTACAACACGTCGGCGGAGGTGCTCGGAATTCTGCTCGCGCGCGCATCGGGAAAATCCCTCGGCGCGCTCCTTCGCGAGCGTCTCACGGATCCGCTCGGCATGCGCGACACGGCGTTCTTCGTGCCGCCCGAAAAAATGGGGCGGCTCACGACGAGCTACATGACGAATGCGGCGGGCGCGCATGATCTCTACGACGCCGCGCAAGGTGGAGAGTGGTCGCACGCGCCGGCGTTCGAGTCGGCCGGCGCCGGTCTCGTCTCGACGCTCGACGATTGCTTCGCGTTCGCGAGAATGATGCAGCAAGGCGGCGAGCTCGGCAGAGCGCGCGTGCTTTCACGCGAATCGGTCGATGCCATGACACGCGATCAGCTCTCGGCCTCCGAAAAGGAGGCGTCGCCGTCGTCGCTCGATCCGGAATTTTTCCGCACGATGAGCTGGGGCCTCGGCTGCGCGATCGTGACCAAGCCGATCGCGGACGGTCCCATCGGCGCGGGCTGGGACGGTGGCCTCGGCACGTCGATGTGGTGGTCGCCGAGCACGATCGCGATCTTGCTCACGCAGCGGGCCGCGTACCCGTCGATGAATCCGATCTATCGCGATTTTTGGCGCGGCCTTGGGTCTCAGGTGCTCCAAAAGTAATAGTGATAGGTCGTCACCGGCGTCGAGAATTGCAGCTCGATCTCGGTCGACGACGTGGCGACGTCCGCCGGGATCTCGAAGCCGTCTTCTTCCCACTCGCCGCCGCCTGGAAGCGAAATCGAGCCTAATTCTCGGCCATTCGCGAGCATCACGAAATGGCCCTGCGTCTCGGACGCGAGCCTCACGACCGCCTTTTGGGTGACGCCGGGCTTCAGCGTCACCGTGAACTTTTCGCGCACGCGATTCGTGCGACCGCCGTCGGCGACCGTGCGACCGTCGGGCGTCAAGCTGCTCGTCACGATCTCTTCGTTCTCGTGAGCGCCGAGCAAATCGTAGTGATGCGCCGCTTCGCTCTCGAGATCGGCGACGTCGACCTCGTCGGTCGCTGCGCCCGCAGGAATGTCGCCGCTCCAAGGCAGCGCCGCCGAGCCGAGGAGCGCGTAGGACGCTTCGTACACGCGCATCGATTGGCCGCCGAGGATCGTCGCGTCCGTGACCGTCGCTTCGAAGAGCTCGGGCCCCAAGATCGCGTCGCACGCGAGCCACTCGGGATACACGATGAAATACTTCGGAAGGCGATCACGCGCCGTCGCGTAGAGACGTTCGTAATGCTCGAAGCGTGACGCGGATCCCGCGACCCAATACTTCCCCTCGCCCGGAGTCGTGAGACCGACCACGTCGAACGTCGGATGATCGCTGAAGTACGCAATCGCGCCCGTGTCGTTCACGCCGATGCGCGCGCCGGCCGGTAAATTGTCCTTCGCCCATCGCCCGAGCGTGACGTGCTGGCGATCGATGCCGCTCGCCGAATTCGCGACGTCGTCGACGGCGCCGCCGAGCTTCGATGCGAATGCGCCCGCGAAAATTCCGGCGAGGATCGGCGTGGCGACGCGCCAGCTCGGTCGAATGCTGCCGAGCGCATCGCCCGTGACGCGCGCGAGACATGCGAGGCCGATGAGCCATCCCGTCGCGAACGGCCACAGGTAACGGAGGCGGTTCCAGAGAAACGTGACGTAGAAACAGGGCGCGAGCATCTCGAGCGCGATCACGATCACGAAGGCAGCGCGGAAATATTTTTTGCTCTGATGTCCGCAGAGCACCGTCGCCGCGAGCCCCGCCACGGCGAACGGAAGACCGCCGCTCGGAATGAACTCGGCCGACCAAATCTGGCCTTGCATCAAGGTCTCGAAGAACACCTTCATGTTCGCCGCCACCGCTCCGACGAACGCGTCACCGCGATAATAAGGATTGCCGTAGAGGAGCTTCACCGAGGCCGTGCTCGTCGCGGCGCTTCCCGTCGCGAGGCGCAAGAAGAGCAAGAACGCGACGGGCAGCGCGATCGCAGTCGCCGCGTCGCGCACGCACAGGACGATTTCGAACGCGCGCGAGCCCTTCGCGCGCTCGGCGTGGCTGCGCGGAAACAGCGACAAAACAAGCATGATCACGACTGTCGCGACTCCGCCTTCGGGACGAAACAAAAACGCCGCCCACGCGAGAACGGCGAGCTCCCAAAATTTCTTCGAGCTGCGCTCCTCGGCGGTCTTCGTCTCGCTCCATTCCGCCGCCCTTCGAAATGCGCGCACGAGCACCCACGCGAACGGCACGACCTCCATGCCGCTCGCGGCACACCAAAGGTGACCTCCGAAGAGCAAGACCATCGCCCCCGCACCCACTGCCGCGGCACGCCCTGCGAGAGGCTTCGTCATCTCCACCGCTTCGTGCGCGAGCAGTCCGAGCGCGGCGAACGAGAGCAGCCACGCCGCCCACACGATCGCCTCGTCACGGAAGCCGACGAAATAAAATGGCGAGAGGAGCACCGGCCACAGCGCGCTCGTCGCTCCCGTCGAGATCGGCTCGCCGGCTTGATAACGCAGCGGGTGACCCTCTGCGATCGCGCGCGCGTACTGGAAATGAATGTACGCGTCGTCGAGCACGGCGCCCGCGTGACCGATTTTGGCGACGATCGCATGCGTCGCGCTCCATGCGAGCACGAGCGTCGTCGCGATAATCGGCGCGAACGGAATCCACTTGGAGCCGCGCATCGCGGCCCACCTTACATCGTTTTATTTTTCATGCGTCGTGTAGACGCCGGGTTGATCCGTCTCTTTTTCTTCGTCGTCGTCTTCTGCCGGCGATGCGGGCGGAGCATCGGTCGGTCCGATCACGACGATGGTCGAAGCAGGCGTGGTCGTGGTCGCCGACGCGGGCTCGGCCGGTGGTGGTGG
>JAICXU010000744.1 GCA_025934595.1 Polyangiaceae bacterium
GAATCGCACGCGCGAGCGCCGGCTCGAGCATGCGGTCGCGTGTGATCGACGCGCCCGGACAACCTGCGCAAGCTCCGGTGAGATGTAGATGCACGTCGTCCGCAGCCGCGGAGACGAGGTAGATCTCGCCGCCGTCGGCACGCACCAAAGGTGCGAGGACGTCGCGACATATTTTGAGGACGCTCTCACGGAGGTCGCCAGCGGCCATCTCGAACGTGACGATATCATGGATTCCATGAGCATTTGCGTGAGGTCGCAGCGTATAATGGCCGTGGGGTAAAAGTGGCTCGCTACCGCCTTCGCTTTCTGCTTCAGGAGTTCGACCTGCCACGCGGGGCGACCCTCATCGGCCGTAGCTCCGACTGCCACGTCACCATCGAAGATCCCCTCGTTTCGCGGCAACACGCGCGCATCGTGATCGACGACGAAGGCGCCAAATGCGAGGACCTCGGGAGCCGCAACGGTGTGAAGATCAACGGCGTCGTCGCGCGCGGATTCACGCCGCTGAAAGATGGCGATCGCCTGCGAATCGGGACCCAGGAGCTCGTCTTCTGCGCGGTGGGTGTCGCCGCGCAACCGCCGCCCGCAAAGACCACGGGATTCTTGCGGTACTGCGCGTCGTGTCGCTTGCCGTATCCGCAGGAGCTCGCCACGTGCCCAGCGTGCGGCGCCACGGAGCAAGTCGACGAAGAAACCTTGAACGGGCCGCTCGGTGTCGCGTCGCAAAATGCGTGGGGCACCCAGCTCTTGATCGAGGTCATGGAAAAAGCGTTGCGCGTGGGGCGCGTCGCTGACGCGGTGCGCGTCGTGCAGCGCGCGAAAACGCAGATCGAAGAAAATCTCCCGAACGGCATCACGGTGGAAGCCGAGCAAGTGCACGCGCTCGCTCTCGCCACGCTTCGCGTGTCGCTCGCCGCGAAAGAGCCCGCGTGGGCGTGCTGGATCGCGCATCTCTATGGTCAGCTTCGGGCGACGCCGAGCGAAGCCGTGCTCGCGCTCTTCTCCGACGTCGCCACTGCGCATCCGAACGAGCTCGGGCCGTCGCTCGCGGACTTGGTCGCCGTGCTCCGCGAAAAAGCAAGCGGCGAAGCGGCCGCGAACGAAAGCGAGCTTCATCGCCAGGCGATCGCGCGGCTCGAAGCGCTTTTGAAAAGTCTCTCGGATCTCGCCGATCTTGCGTCTCCGTCGAGCGACTTCGACGGTCACGACGAAACGAACCCGGCAATTGGCTAGATCAGGCCTTGAAACGCCGTTCCGTCGGCTCCGGGAAATTCGAGCCTGGCGCGGGTCGTGATATAACGCGGAGGTTTTGGGCCGATTTCGACTCAGATACCTGCATCACGATCTCGAGCTGACCGAAGGCGAGTTCGCCGTCGGTCGCAATGCGAGCTGCCAACTCTCGCTCGACGATCCGCTGGTATCGCGCCGTCATGCGCTGCTCGTCGTCTCGGGCAATCAAGTCACGGTGCAGGATCTCGGCAGTCGCAACGGCGTGCTCGTGAACGGCGAGCGCATCGAGGGCGTCGTCACGGTCTTGGAAGGCGATCGCATTTTGATCGGCGCGCAAGAGATGACGCTCGTCGAGGCGAGCGGCGAGCATCCGCAACCCAAACGATCGCGCACGCTCAATCGCACGATGCCGAAGCTGCCGATCGGCGAGCCGGCGGGCGAAGAGAATCGGCGCATGGCGAGCTACGATCCATCGAGCCAGCAAAATCGGCGGCCCGTCATCACCTCGCAACCTTCACCGGCATTCTCGACCGCGCCGCCCGAAGGCTCGGGCGCGAATCCCGTCGCCGAAATCGACAGCGAGATGTCGATGGTGCGACGCCAAGATGCGTTCACGCTTCTCACGGGCGTCGCCGACAAGGCGCTCGCGATGGGGCGCGCGGCAGAAGCCGAGCGCATTCTCGCGTCGCCGCTCGCCGACGTCATCGAAGCGAGCCGCGCGGGAAAAAAGCTCACGCCGGGGCTCGTCGATCAAGCGGCGCGATTTTCGGCGAAGCTCGCGACGGCAACCGGAAAGGGAACGTGGGCGGATTACGTCATCGAGCTCTACTCCGCGCAAATGCGGCCGATCCCCGCGCCCGTCATCGACGAGCTTTACAACGCGTTTCGCCGCGTCGGCTCGATCGATTTGCAGAGGCTGCGTGGCTACATCGAATCACTGAAGGCCGAGGCATCGACGTACGGTCCGGGCGATCGATTTTTGATCCAGCGGCTCGAAGGTCTCGAGCGGCTCGCGGCGCTGAAGTAAGGAAAAAAAATCAGCGCGGTCGCTTCGGGCCACGCGGCGGAGCTCCGCGCGCGCTCGGCTTCTCGTTCGTGTCGGCGGTGTGCTCCTGCCACGCGATGCTCGAGCCCGCCGCGAGCGCGATGATCTCGCGGAGCTCCGGATCTTCGACGCGCGACACGGTCGTCGCGAGCTCGCCCGAGAGCGGCACGGCGCGCGGCACGGCCCGCGATTTTCGCGTCTCCGGCGGTCGCTGCGTGGTCTCGACGGCGCCGACTCGAAATCGAATGTCGGCCGCTCCGTGCGCGCCGAGTCGCGCGAGCAATTCATTTTTCATGAGCGAGAGCTCGTGCGCCCACGCGCTCGTCGCGACCTTCACGAGGAGGATCCCGTTCTCGAGCGAGATCGGCTTCGCGCGATCGGC
>JAICXU010000681.1 GCA_025934595.1 Polyangiaceae bacterium
CGCGAGGATGTCGAATTGAAACTCGGTCTGCGTGAAGATTTCGTGGTCCGGCTTGAACGAAACTTTGGTGCCGGTCTTGTCCGTGTCCCCGATGGTCTTCAGCGTGCCGACAGGCGCGCCGCGGCGAAACTCGAGGAAATGGAGATGGCCCTCGCGTTTGATCTCCATCTTGAACCACTCGCTCACGGCGTTGACGGCGCTGACGCCGACGCCGTGGAGACCCGCGCTGACTTTGTAGCTCGAGTGATCGAATTTTCCGCCCGCGTGCAAGACGGTCATGACGACCTCCGCCGCGCTGATCTCCCGTCCGAGCTTCTTCGACATCTCGAGGTGAAGGCCGGTCGGAATTCCGCGACCGTTGTCTTCCACGGTGACCGATCCATCAAAGTGGATCGTGACGTCCATGTGCGTGCAGTACCCGCCGAGATGCTCGTCGACCGCGTTGTCGACCGCTTCCCACACGAGGTGATGCAAGCCGGAGCCGTCGTGGACGTCTCCGATGTACATGCCGGGGCGCTTGCGAACGGCCTCGAGACCTTCGAGGACCGTGATGTTGTCGCTGCCGTAGGTGGAGGGCGGGGGAACGGATTGCGGCGTGGGCGAAGGCGTTTGCGTCATCGATTTCGGATCTGACAAAGCGGGTTTGTTTCTGCGTTTGTTTCTTATGATTGAGGGCGCGTTTGTTTGCCCAGGCTGCGAGTCATGAATTGCGTTTGATCTCGCGCTTTGATTTCGAGGTCGTGCAGTATAGCCCAGAAGCGCTTCTTGAGCCAACGACTTCGTGGGCGAATTCCCCCACGATATCCACAAGTTGTGATGGGTCCGAGACTCATCCTTGAGCGACGGAGAGGACCCCTCGTTCTACGCGGAAATCGTGTCGATCCGAGCCGCCTCCAAGACCCTCGCTCTCAATCAGCTCCGGACGCGTGGTCGTCAAAAAAACCTGGCCACGTTGCTCGCCGAGGAACGAGACCAGAGCTTGCGTGCGTGCGCGATCGAGCTCGCTCGACACGTCGTCCAGCAAGAGCACCGGTCGCACGCCGCGCGCGGCGTGAATCACGTCGATCTCCGCCGCCTTCAGCGACAGCACGATCGCGCGATGTTGTCCTTGCGAGGCCACTTGCCGAGCGGCGTGGCCGTCGACCTCGAGCACGAGATCGTCGCGATGCGGACCGATGGCCACGCTCTTTCGAGCGCGATCGCGCCCGCGCGATGCCGCGAGCAGGTGCCGATACGCGTCTTCGGTCTCGGGAACGTTCGTCAGATAACGAACGCGCAGCACGAGGCTCGGTGAAGCGATGCGGTGAAACGCGTGCTCGGCGACGTGCGAGAGACGCTCGGACGCATCTCTCCGCGCTTCGCATACGGCAAGCCCATGCGAGACCATCAGCGTTTCCCACTCTTCGAGATCCGTCGCGCGCTCGCCCCGCGTTTCGAGCGCCTCCTGCCGCTCGCGCATCGCACGCGTGTATGCGATCTGCTCCGCCATTTTCGTGAACGCCGTATGGAGCACGACGCGGTCCAAGAGACGACGTCGCTCACCGCTCGGCCCTGTCGAGAGCGCGACCTCGCCAGGATGAAACACGACCATCGGCGTCTTGACCGCGAACGCGGCGAGGCTCGGCGGCCTTTTGCCATCGACGCGCGCCTGGCGAGCGCCCCCCGCGGCTTGGATTCCGAGGCTCTGCTCGTGCGAGCCGCCGTCTTGGCTCACCACGAGCTTGCTCGATGCGATGGCCTCGCCGTGCAAAATCAGCTCTTGCAGCCGGCTCGTGCGAAAGCTGCGCGAGGTCGCCGCGAGATAGATGCCTTCGAGCAGGCTCGTCTTGCCCTGCCCATTTTCGCCGGAGATGACGTTGAAGCGCGGACCCGGCGCGAAGTCGATCGAACGAAGATTGCGAATCGCGCGCAGCGACACGCGCTCGATGAACATGAGCGAATTCGCGCGCTGCTAGATGCGCATCGGCATCACGACGGCGAGGAAGTTTCGCTCGCCGGTCGGACGTACGACGGCGGGGTCGAGCTCGCCGCTGAGGCCGAGCGCGATTTCGTCGTCGTCGAGCGCTCCGAGCACGTCCAAGAAATATTTCGCGTTGAAGCCGATCGTGATGTTCGAGCCGCCGTACTCGACCGGAATCTCGTCGAAGCCGTCGCCCGTCTCCGGCGACTCGCTCGTGATGCGCATCGTGCCGTTTTGGATGCCGAGCTTCACGCCGCCCGTGCGCTCGCTCGCCGCGATGTGCACGGCGCGGAGCGCGTCCGCGAAGGGCGCTCGTGGCACGCGAATTTTCTTGTCCGAGTTCTGCGGAATGACCTGCGAATAAGGCGGAAATTGCGCGTCGACGAGCTTTACGCTGAACGTGGTGCCGGCGCCTTGGAAGAATGCCGACGAGCCCGACTGCGTGATGGTGAGCTCCGCGGGCTCTTTGTTTCCGGTCTCCTTGGCGTCCGTCATCACCTCGTCGCAGAGCTTGCGCAGCTCTTGAATGGCCTTGAGCGGAATCAGCATCGTCGCGGTGGCTTGGCGACCCGGAACCTTCACTTCCATTTTCGAGAGCCGATGGCCGTCCGTCGTGACCATGCGCACGACGTCACCGTCCCACTCGAAGAGCGCGCTGTTCAAGTGCGCGCGCGTCTCGTCGCTCGAAATCGAAAAATACGTTTTCGAGATGAGCTCCTGCAGCACGCTGACCTCGAGCGCGAGCGAAGGCGAACCTTCCGAAGGCGCAGGGAGCGGCGGAAAATCCTCGCCCGGCATTCCGCGCAGCGTGTACCTGCGAGCGCTTCCCGTGGCCTTGAGCGTCGTCGTCGCGTTGTCTTGTGTCGCGATGTGAATCGGACCGTCCGGCATGTTCTTCACGCGCTCGAGCAGATCCTTTGCCGGCACGGCCACGCTGCCGCCCTTGATGACCTCTGCGGGCACCTTGCCCGCGATCGCG
>JAICXU010000707.1 GCA_025934595.1 Polyangiaceae bacterium
ATTTTTCGCGCGTCGTGTCGTTTCTCGAGAAGCGCGGCGTCGCGATGACGCCGCCGACCGTCGACGCCTACGCCGCGGATTTGATGCGTGTCATCACCGAGATCGGACCCAGCCGGCTCGGGCATCTCGTCGATCGTCTCCTCGTCGCGTCGCTCATCGAGGCGCGCTCCTGCGAGCGCTTCAAGCTGCTGATCGCGTCCGACATCGTCGCGCGCGATCGCGAATTACATGCATTTTACACAGAATTGTTCGCGGCCGAGGCTCGCCATTATCGCGTCTTCGTCGACCTCGCGATCACGGCGGCGAACGGCGACGCGTCGGCGGTCCAAGCGCGTCTCGATGCGATCGCCGCATCCGAAGCCAAGATCACGGAAGGCCTCGCGTCCAACGTTTCACGCGCGTCGATGCACGGGTGAGCCATGGCGGAGCATGAGCCGATCGAAATCGAGGATCGCGTCGCCGTAGACCGCGCGATTTGCGCGGCGCGCACGCAGCTCGATCGATGGCGTCGCGCGTCGTGGATCGATCCCTCGTCGGCGGCCCATCGCAATCCGTGGCTCGGGCATCGCACGATCGCCGGAAAAACGACGTACGACGCGCTCGGCAAAATCGAGGCGTCCGCTCACGAAAAGCCGCTTTTCGAAGCGTTTCGTGCGCATGTCATGCATCTCACCCTCGCGCGCGTCGGCTTCGAGACCGATCTCGAGCTCGCGCGGAGCGTGAACGATCCCGTCGCCGTCCTCCGTCTCGAGACCTCGCGGCAAGTGTCGTGGCGGCAAAGCATCGAAGGCCTCGTGAGCGCGCCATCGGGTCATGCGTCGGCCTATCTCACGGCGCTTTCGGAATGCGGGCCGCGCGTCGCCACCGCCGCCCATGCCCGCCGCGAACGTAGACAGGAAGCGGCGAAGCGGCTCGGCGAGATCGACGTCGACGCGCGCTTCGTGCCGGGCGCGCGATTCGCTGAAGCGGGCGCGCGTGCGCTGCTCGACGCCACCGAAGATCTCACCGTCGACGTGCTGCGAAGAGAGCTCTCGCGCGAAGACAGGCCGACCGATCCTCCGCGGCCTGAAGACGTCGTCGGCGTCGCCGTCGGAAAAGGCGCGGCCTCCGGATGGCCGTCACGCATGCGCGCACGGTGGCTCGAAGAGCTGTTCGGCGCGCATCTTCACGGGCTGTCGCTCGACATGGAGCTTCCGCGATTCGTGGCCGGTGCATCGAGCTTTGCGCGCGCGCTCGAGGCTTTCGGATTCGCGTTCGGACGCGCCGTCGCCCGCGCATCTTCGTTCTACTCCCTCGCCGATGATCCGTATGCATCGTCCGCGCATGCCGTAGCCGCGCTCTTCGGGTCGCTCGCCCATTCGGTCATTTTTCAGCGACGCGGGCTCGGTCTCGGCGCTCCCGACGCCGAGAAGAATCGACGGAGCCTCGCGTTTTCCGCGCTTTTCGAGGCTCGCGTGCGTGCGGCTCGCGTCCTCTTGTCGAACGCCGTCTCGTCGCGCGCGCTCTTCGAAGAGGTCACGTTCCGCGTATTTCGATCGCCGCTCGATGCGCGGCTCCTCGGCGCTTGGCCCATCGCGCAAGACGACGGGCTCGCGCGCTTCGTCGCGACGCTCCGCGCGCCGCTCCTGTCGCGTTCGTTCGTCGAGCGATTCGACGACGACTGGTTCAAGAACCCGCGCGCGTTCGAGTCGCTGCGTCACACGACATTCCACGTCGAGCCGTTCGAGAGCGACACCGACGCGGAAGCGGCGGCGACGGAAAACGCCCGCGACTTCGCGCGCACGTTCGAAGGGGCGCTCGCTTGATGAGGCGCGCGGGGCTCGGCCTCCTCGCTGTCGTCACATTTCTGGGAATCGACACGACGTCTCGCGCCGCGACGAGCCAGGACGGCCCGAAGCTGCCGTCTTTGCCGAGCGTGTCGCACGTGCGAATCGACGTCGGACCCGAGCACGTCGTCGTTCTCCAAGAATTGAATTTGCCGAAAGGCGATTGGGCCGGCGGCGATCTCGATCTCTACGTCGCGTTCGGCGCCCCCGGAGTTCCCGCCGCGCTCGATGCGTCCCTCGTCGCGCTCGCCGACGGCGCGATCGAATCGAATCCGCGCGACGCCGGTGAAGCCATTCCGTTCGATCGCGCTGCGAAGAGGCCCGCACATGCGAGCCTTCTCCTCGGCTCACCGCAAATGGCCGGCGTCGTTCTCCACATCCGCGAGCCCGCGTTCCGTCGCGCGACTTCACCCGGGAAAATGGCTGCCATTCGCATTCGTACGCTCTTGCCGCTGCCGATTTTGGATGCGCAAAATGGGCGCGAAATCATCTTGCGGCTCGGCATCGTCGGCGCTGCGCCGCTCACGCTCGGGCGTCTTCAGCTCGGTTACGACCACATCGCCGTGAAGCGCGTCGAAGCGCATTTTTGCGGACCCGACGCGGACTCCTATCCACTCTCGATCGCGGTCACACCGAAGCTCGCGCCGCTCGCCGACTTGCCTTCCGACGCCGATGCGCGTCCGCCCGCAGCGCCCGTGCTCGCGGTCCGCCACGCGTCCGACGATCTCTGCGTTCGCTTTTGGTGACGAGCCGCGCATCGCGAGCGCGCGTCCGGATCGGGCTAGAGCGAATCGGCGGAGTCGACGCCCGTACCTGCGTCATCGCTCGATTCGCCGCCGTCGTAGAAATAGCGAACGCCGAGCACGAAGAGCGTCATCGGATGCTCGGCCACGACATCACGTCGTCCGCTGATCTCGACCGAGAATTTGCGATCGATGTAACCGAGGCCCGCCGAGAGCGAGTGCGCTTTCTGCCCGTCGTCGTAGCGGTAGCCGGCGCGGATCGGAAAATGATCCGCCAAGAA
>JAICXU010000815.1 GCA_025934595.1 Polyangiaceae bacterium
ATCGGCTACGACAACGCGGCGAAGGTCGCGAAGAACGCGCACAAGAAAGGGATCACGCTGAAGGAAAGCGCGATCGAGCTCGGGCTCATCACGGCCGAAAAATTCGACGAGGTCGTGCGGCCCGAAAAAATGGTCTCGCCGTGACCTCGTGCGGCTGCACGCCGATCGCGTGCGATCTCTCGGTCTTCACGCCGGAGGAGCGCGCGGAGCACTTCGCGCGCGGCAAACGCATCTTTGCCGGCGCACGCACAGAGGAGCTCGATGACGGCTACGCGTTCGCGTTGGTCTCCGCGAGCGCGGAGCTCGAGACGTGGATCGAAGAAGAAAAGCGCTGCTGCCCGTTTTTCCATTTCGAGCTGACGCGAACGAGCGCCGAGACGAGGCTCGTCATCACGGGGCCACCCGAAGCGAAAGCGATCCTGAGCGCCGCGTTGTCGAAATAGAATCGGCTCGACCACCGTTGCGGTCGACATCGCCTGTGGTGGCGTCGACTTGCCGGACGCGAAAGTGAGCGACGGAGCCGCTGAAGTCTGCGCGGACTGAGTGGGTGCCTCCCCCTGAGCCGCCGCAGGCGGCGATTTGGGGGAGGCCGGCCGCGCGCAGGCGCGAAGCGCCGAGCACGGACGAGTGGGGGCACCTTCTTTTTTTTTTGCGCTTTCTTTTGCGGCTGGGGCTCTTCGTTTTCGGATTTTTTTCCTCTGTCATTTCGTTGCGGTTCGCCTTTCCGCCTGCGCACAAAGGGCCTAGATTCTCGGCCGATTCTTTCCTATTCCGAGGACCACCATGGCCAATACCTTCGGCAGTGAAGCCGCGCTACGCGTTGGCGACCGCTCGTTCACCATTCACCGATTGGATGTACTCTACAAGAAGTTCCCGGCGGCGGAGCGGCTCCCCTACTCGCTGAAGATTTTGCTCGAGAACTTGCTGCGCACCGAAGAGGGCAAGGCGGTCACGGCGGAGGACATCGAAGCGCTCGCGGATTGGAAGCCGAAGGCGGAGCCGAATCGCGAGATCGCCTTCACACCGAGCCGCGTGCTCCTCCAAGACTTCACGGGTGTGCCGGCCATCGTCGACCTCGCGGCGATGCGCGATGCGATGCGACGCCTCGGAGGCGACCCGAAGAAGATCAATCCACTGCAAGCCGTCGAGCTCGTCATCGATCACTCGGTCCAAGTCGACGCCTTCGGATCGAAGGATGCGCTGCGTGAAAACGCGGAGCTCGAATTTTCGCGCAACGGCGAGCGCTATCAATTTTTGCGTTGGGGCCAAACCGCGTTCAAAAATTTCCGCGTCGTCCCGCCGGACACCGGCATCGTGCATCAAGTCAACCTCGAGTATTTGGCGCGCGTCGTCTTCACGTCGATCGACCAAGAAGGCCAGCAAAAAGCGGGAGACCAAGCGTGGGCGTATCCGGACACGCTCGTGGGCACCGACTCGCACACGACGATGATCAACGGTCTCGGCGTGCTCGGCTGGGGCGTCGGCGGAATCGAGGCGGAGGCCGCGATGCTGGGACAGCCGGTTTCCATGCTGATTCCGCACGTCGTCGGCTTCAGGCTTCACGGCGATTTGCCGGAAGGCGCCACGGCGACCGACCTCGTTCTCACCGTCACGCAGATGCTTCGTCGCAAAGGCGTCGTCGGAAAGTTCGTCGAGTTTTACGGCGACGGTCTCTCGGCGCTCTCGCTCGCGGACCGCGCGACGATCGCGAACATGGCACCCGAGTACGGCGCCACGTGCGGCATTTTCCCCGTGGACGACGAGACGCTCCGGTATTTGCGGCTCACCGGTCGCCCCGACTCGCTCGTGAAGCTCGTCGAAAAATACTTCAAGGAGCAAGGTCTCTTCCGCGTCAACGGCGCCGAAGAATTGCATTACACCGACACGCTCGAGCTCGATCTCCGCACGGTCGAAGCGAGCCTCGCCGGTCCCACGCGCCCGCAAGATCGCGTGCGACTCTCGGACGCGAAAAAATCATTTCACGACGCGCTCGCCGTGATGCAGGCGAAGCATCAACCGAAAGCGCCGCAGCCTGCGCTCGAGCGTCTCAAAGGTGAAGGCGGCGCGCAGACGGCGCCGGACGCGAAAAAATCGATGTCCGAGCCGCCGGATTCGGTGCGTCGTCTTCCTGTCGCCGATGCCGCCGCGGAGCTCGATCACGGCGCGGTCGTCATCGCCGCGATCACGAGCTGCACGAACACGTCGAACCCGTCCGTCCTCCTTGCCGCGGGTCTGCTCGCGAAGAAAGCAGTGGAGCGAGGTCTCGAGACGAAGCCGTGGGTGAAGACGAGCCTCGCGCCGGGATCGAAAGCGGTCACGGAGTATCTGGCGAAGGCTGGCGTGCTCGCTGCGCTGGAGCAGCTGCGCTTCTTCCTCGTCGGCTATGGATGCACGACGTGCATCGGAAAC
>JAICXU010001039.1 GCA_025934595.1 Polyangiaceae bacterium
AGGGCACTCACAGCGGGCCCTCAGACCTGGACGTGACGGCGCATCTTGCCGAGGGCCTGCTCTTGCAGCTGGCGGATGCGCTCGCGCGACAGGTTGTACTTGTCGCCGATCTCTTTCAGCGTGAGCTCGTCTTCGTCGTCGAGGCCGAAGCGCCAACGAATGATGCGCGACTCGATCGGCGTGAGCGTGCCGAGCAGACGCCTTACTTCTTCGCCCCATTTTTGCGAGACGAGATTTTCGTACGGCGACAGCATGTTGTCGTCCTGCAAAAAGTCGATGAACTTGCGGCCGTCCTCGTCGCCGACGGGGCGATCGAGCGAGAACGGAGTCTCGGCCCACGAGCCTTTCACCTTGTCGAGCTTCTCTTGCGGAATGCCGGTTTCTCGCTCGAGCTCGGCGAGCGTCGGATCGCGGCCGGTGCGCGCGATGACGGCTTGCGTGGCGCGCGCGACGCGATTGTGCGTGTCGAGCATGTGCACGGGAATGCGGACCGCGCGGCCTTTGTCGGCGAGCGCGCGGCTGATCGCGTGCCGAATCCACCACGACGCGTACGTCGAGAAACGATATCCGCGCGTGTGATCGAAGCGCTCGACCGCCTTCATGAGGCCGATGTTGCCTTCCTGGATCAAGTCGATCAGCGGAAGACGGCCGCGGTTGTAGCGACGCGCGATCGACACGACGAGACGCAGGTTCGCTTTCACGAACTTGTTCTTCACGAGCTTCGATCGAAACGCGGTCGACTCGAGCTTCTCTCCGTATTTGCGGAAGAGAGGAGAGTCGAGGAGGTCCACGTTCATGTGCGCGGAGAGCGGCGCGACGTCATCGACCTCGCCTTCGATCTCGTCGCCCTCGTCGCTTTCGTCGCGATCACGGCGGGCTCCGAGTCGACGGCCTGCGTCTTCCGAATGCGCGACCCACAGGCGATCGCTGTCGGCCAAACGAATCGCGCGCGCGAGCGACGTCGTCACCGCGAGCCACTTTTTCTCCTGCGACTTGTTGAACTTTCCGCGCTGCTTTTTCGCCGACTTCAGGAGCTTTCGCATGTCGGCGACTTGCGGCAAATGCAGCGCCTCTTCGCCGACGGGCAGATCTTTTTCGAGCGAGTCGAGCGCGTGCTCGGCTGCGACCGGCAGCGCGAAGATCGCGACCCAATGATCGACCTCGGCTTGCTCGACCTCGATCGCCGTCGTGAGCTCTTCTTCCGGCCCCATCACGTGATGGGTGGCCATCTCGCGGAAGTAGCGCGCGAGCATCGAGTCGCCGCTGCCTTCTTCGATTTGGCGCGTCGGCTTCGGCGGTTTTTCCTCGTCGTCCTCGACGACGGCAGCCTCCGCTTCGACCTCGAACTCGTCTTCGACGATCGGCTCCGCGGTCGTCAGCGCGTTCGGATCCGGAGTCGCTGTCGACGCGGGCGCTTCCTCTCCATCTTCCGCGACGTTCGCTCCGGCTTCGACGCTGTCACCCGCGTATCCGGGCGGCGGAATGCTTTCGGTCGCATGGGCAGATCGTTTCGACGCGCGGCTCGGCGGAATCACCGATTCCTTTTCCGCCTTCTCTTTTTGTGGAGAGCCCGCCTTCGCCTTTTTTCCGGTCGTTTTTGCGATCGGAGCTTTGACAAGCGCGGCTTTCGCGGTCAGAACCGAAGGACGGGGCGGCGGTGGACGCCGTGATTTTCGCCCCGCGTCAGGACGCGCGTCCGGCTTTCGAGCCGCGCGAGCTGCGTTCGGAGCAGAAGACGAAGTTTTGGCGCGCGCGGACGTGGGCATACGTCGCGAA
>JAICXU010000416.1 GCA_025934595.1 Polyangiaceae bacterium
AAAGTCACGCATCGAGTCGTCTCGTCGCCTCCCGCACCCGAATCGCGCGCGATACCATGGACCACGATGATCGCAGCGTTCCTCGTGGTCGGGGTCGTGCTTGCGTCGATCGCGATTTATTTCCTGCGTTGAACGCGTTCTCGCGAGAGGCGCATCGCGTGCGCGCTGGCTTACTTCATCAAGAGCTTCATCACGACGACGGCGAGCCCCGCACCGACGACGAGACAACCCACCGCCACGCCGGCGAGGAGCGCCCACCTCGCGGCGCCGGAGGATCGCTTGGTCGGCGTCTCCGGCACCGTGGGCTTCGCGTTCGTCATCGAAGTCGTCGACGAATGTTGTTGAGGAAGCGGGCTCGAGACCGGCTGATGGTCCGGCGGCGGACCTTGCGGCATCACCACGGCCGGCGTGGCGGGCGTGATCGCCCTCGGCAGCTCGGTCGCGCCTGCGAGAACGGCTTGCATCGCAGACGCGAAATCTGCCGCCGACGCGAAGCGCTCTTCGGGCTTCTTCGCCAGCGCGCGCAGGATGATTTGATCGAGCAGTGGCGGAAACGATCGCCCCGGAACGCGTTGGCTCAGCGGAATTGGTTTGTGGCTCACGTGATGGGAGAGAAAATCCATCGCTGATTTGCAGTCGAACGGAAGCTTGCCCGTGAGCGCTTCGTAGAGGATGGTCGCGAGCGAATAGATGTCGCTCGCCGGCGTGAGCGTCTTTCCCTGCGCTTGCTCGGGGCTCATGAACTCCGGCGTTCCGAAGACCATCCCTTCTTGCGTGAGGATGATCGATCCGGGACGCATCTCGCGCTCGGTGACCTTCGCGAGGCCGAAATCCAGCACCTTCGCGTAGTCCTTCATGCCGCCTTGCTGGCAGAGAAAAATATTTTCGGGTTTGAGATCGCGATGGATGATCCCCGCGCGATGCGCTTCTTCGAGCGCGCCGCACACTTGGATGAGGATCGGCAGCCCGCGCTCCATCGTCATCGGGCCTTCCGCGCGCACGGTTTGGTTCATGTTCTTGCCGTCGAGGAACTCCATGATGATGTAGAGCGATCCGTCGTCGAGCTCGCCGTACAAGAACACTTTCACCGTGTTCGGATGCGTGAGATGGCTCATCGCGCGTGCCTCACGGCGGAATCGCGCGACGAGATCTTTGCGGTTCGTGAGCTTCGGATGGAGAATCTTCACGCCCACCATGCGATTCATCGCCGGCTGCAGGGCCTTGTAGACCGCGCCCATGCCCCCGGTTCCGATCTTCTGCAGAATTCGAAATTGCCCGTTCAGGATTTCGCGTCCGATGAACGGGTCGGCAGGGCGCATGAGAGAACCCACACTATAAAGAGGAAGCGGACGAATCTTCCATGCCGATCGTGCTTAGAGCGACTCTTCTCGAATCTGCGGGATTTCCGCATGCGTTTTCGACGCGCGCTGCGACGTTCGAGGAAGTGGCGCGCGCGATCGACACGGAGCCCGCGCACGTCCGGCGCGTGAAACAAGTGCATTCTGCACGCGTCGTCGTCGTGGGAGACGATGCCACCGAAAGCATCGAGGCGGACGCGCTCGTCTCTCGCGGCGAAGAAGCCGTCGCCGTGCAAACCGCCGATTGCCTCCCTGTGCTCGTCGGCGACCGAAGGACGGGAGCGGTGTCGGCGATCCACGCGGGGTGGCGCGGAGTTGTGGCCGGCATCGTGCCGAACGCGCTCGAGGTGCTCGCGCGGTCGCGACAAGACGTGGTCGCGGCGATCGGACCATGCATCGGCGCGTGCTGCTTCGAGGTCGGCGAGGACGTCGCCGAAAAAATCGTGACCGCATCCGATCCAACCATCGTCGTGCGTCGCGCCGGCGAAAAAGCATTCGTCGATCTGCGGCGCGCCGCCCGCATCCAACTCGCGCGTGCCGGCATCGCGAACGAGCGAATCGAAGATGTTGTAAGATGCACCTATTGCGAAGAGGATCTCTTCTTCTCGTATCGTCGTGACGGCGCAAACGCAGGTAGGCTCATCTCCGCCATCGCACCCTTCTGAACGGAAACGCGCGGTGCCAAGGTGGGCCAGCACGACAAGCGCATCATCTGGATCTCATTTTTTCCCTATTTTTCTCGGCTCATTTCGCGATCGCGCGCACGGCATGCGCGGTGCTCTAGCTAGCTCGTAGGAGGTCGTCATGAAACTCTGGGGTCTGGGAGCTCTCGCAATTTCGTTCGCGGCAGCAGGAGCGGGTCTCATGACCGCGAGCTGCAGCGACTCGAATTTGGGAACGCAAGGCGACGGTGGATCGCAAGGGTGCCCTGCGAACGAACCGAGCAACGGCAGCTCGTGCTTCCTCGCGAACAACACGACGTGCAACTACAACGCGGCGCAGGTCCCGAACTGCGAATGTTGCGGCGGCGGCGCGACGTACATCTGCACGAACGGGAAGTGGGAAGAAGAAGCGACGGCCGCAGGCGGCGCGGGAACCGGTGCGGCGCCCGCGTGTCCGGTGACACTTCCCGAGGCCGGCTCACCGTGCACGAGCTACGGCTACGGCGGATGCGGAGCCCCTGCCGAGCAGCTTTGCTCCTACGACTGCGCGCAGGGCGGAACGCAGAATGCGACGTGCAACGGTAGCGAGTGGACGATCACGACGAGCGGCGACTGCTCCGGCGATGGCGGCGCAGATGCCGGCGACGGCGGCGACGCGAGCGATGGAGGTTGAACGATGAGAGCCACGATTTGGGGAGCCACACTCGGTCTCGCGCTTTCGGTTTCGGTCACCGGGCTTCTGCTCACGGAGTGCAGCGACGACAATCTCGGAACGGCAGGCGATGGAGGAACGGTCGGGTGTCCCAAGAATCCACCGTCACCGGGAACCGCGTGTGCGCTGCCGAACGGAACGATGTGCAATCAGTATCCGCAGCCGGGATGCGAATGTTGTAGCGGCGGGGGCGGATACGAGTGTGTCGACGGAAAGTGGCAAGAGATGGGCGTCGCGAACGGCGTGCAACCGGGCTTCGCTTGTCCCGCCACCGTTCCCGATGCAGGCTCGCCTTGCTACGGCGGCGGCAACTGCGGCGGGACGCCCGCGCCCTGTTACTACGACTGCACGACCGGCAACGGTGAAGCGCAGATCGCGACGTGCAGCGGCAGCACATGGAGCGTCGAAGAAGATCCGTCAGGTGCGCAATGCCAAACCGACGGCGGCGCGGATGCGGGTGAGGACGCGGGCGACGGCGGGTGAAGTCGTGCGCGCGCACGTGCGCGTCAGAGACCGATTCGCTCTTTCATGTACTTCGCGGTGACTTTGCCGAGATACTTTCCCGCTTCACGGAGCCTCGAGCCGAGCGCCTCGTTCGAGATCGTCGCTTGAATGGCGGCGTCGACGGTGAACTCGTCGACGAGCGCGCCTTTCGCATCGACGATCTGCACGTCGATTTTTACTTCCGTCGGATGGGACGCGACGAGCGCATTGAAGCCGGGCTCGAGCCACACGACGTGTGGCTTGATCGTGAAATCGCCGGGAGGCGTGGTCATGCGCGCGACGCCTTCGCGTGACTCGTCGAACGCAGCGGAGAACTCGCTCGCGAGCGCGGCCTTGTCGGCTTGCCAGCTCGCTTGCTGCGCCGAATCTTTTTCCGCTTGCCACTCTTGCTCGCTTTTTCCGCCGACCGACAAGCCGTCGAAGCTCACCGCGTCCAGGAAAAATCGGCTCGTCTGCGACATCGGATTCGGGCTCGCCTGCCGCACGACCTTCCACGGCGGCCCACATGCGATGGAGAAAAAAGCCAAGCCAAGGCAAGCGAGAAAAAGGAGAGCGCGGTTCATGACGCGAGCATAACGCGCACTTTCCGGTCGGCGGAGCTTCATGACGCTCTCCCAGACGGTGTGCGTCACGATTCGATTCAATCGCGACTCGCCTTGAAGCCTCGCGCCACCTCTGCAAGGCTGCCGCCATCATGATGCACGGAGCTCTCGAGAACATCACGCAGGCGGCTGGAAACACGCCGATCGTGAAGCTGAATCGCGTCACCGCCGGCCTCGACGCGGAGATTTACGTCAAATGTGAGTTCTTGAATCCGGGTGGCTCGCACAAAGATCGGCTCGCGAAAAATCTCCTTCGGCGCGCGGAGGAGAATGGGTTGAAGCCGGGCGGGACGATCATCGAAGCGACGAGCGGCAACACCGGCGCCTCCCTCGCGATGCTCGCGGCCGTGCGCGGCTACAAGTGCATCTTCATCATGCCGGACAAAATGAGTCAGGAGAAAATCGCGAACTTGCGCGCGTTCGGCGCGAAGGTCGTCGTGACACCGACCGCGGTCGAGCCGGACGACCCGCGCAGCTATTACCAGGTCTCCCGGAGACTCGCGCGCGAGACCGAGAACGG
>JAICXU010000411.1 GCA_025934595.1 Polyangiaceae bacterium
CGCGGAGAACGGCGTTCGCGATCATTGGCACATGCCGGTCATCGGGGTCGGCGAAGGCAGCACGAAGTTCGCGAGCGCAGGTCGCTTCCTGTGGCATCTCTTCGGCGGCTCCAAGCGGATCGTCAAGAACGGTGACATCCTCTTCATCGACATCGCTCCGATGTTCGAGGGCTACCCGTCGGACTTCACGCTCACGCATCTCTATGGCGAGAACGCGCGTCTCGCGAAAATGATCGACACCGCTTGCTCTCTCACCCGGCGCGTCTCACGTCATCTGCGCGAGGACATGCGGGGCGGCGACGCCTGGGCGTGGATCAAGGCCGAGATTGAAGCGGCTTGTCCGTACGAGCTCCGGCAATTTCCGATCAGCCCCGTCGGGCATCGCTTTTCGAAGCTCCCCGCGCATTGGCCGATCTTCTGGGAGATCGGCACGATCCATTTGCTGACGATGGGCGACCCGCTCCTTTTGCCGAGCTCGAAGACGTCGATGCGTGGCCTCTGGGTGCTCGAGCCGCTCCTCGTGGATCGCGATCTCGATCGCGCGGCAAAAACGGAGGAGATCGTATTCATCACCGGCTCGGAGACGATGATCTTCGGTGAAGCGCCGTTCGCTTCGTGAGCTACATCGCGATCAATCCTCGAGCAAAAATCGCCCGACCAACTCCGCGAGCTCGTCGGCGAATGCAGGATCGGTGAGGTACTCGGGCCGCTCGCCAGCCGCATCGTGAATCGCGGCTTCGACCGCATGCACGACCAAGAACGCACGCATCGCGACGCTCTTCATGGGGCGAAGCTCGTTCTCGCGCGCGCGCATCGCGGTGGTCACGGCATCGACCACTTCCTGGCGAGCGCGCACGTGGAGATCGCGGGTGCCGACGAACGGCAACGCCCGCAAAATCGATCGGACGAGCGTGGGCCGGCGCGCGTGAACCTCGATCGCGCTGCGCACTGCTTCGCGAATTGCTTCGCGGACGCTCTTCTCTTGCAGCGTCGTCGATCGCCGCGCGAACTCGTCGCGTTCTTCGGAGAGCTGCATCTCGAAGAGGACGTCGAGGATGGCCTGCTTGTTCGGAAAGTATTGATAAAGCGACGCGACGGCGACGCCGGCACGCTCGGCGATGCGATTCGTGGTGAGCCCGCCGGAGCCAACTTCGCTCAAGATTTGCGCAGCGGCTTCGAGGATGTAATCGACGGTCGCGCGCGATCGCGCTTGCCGTGGCTCTTTTCGCCGTTCGTGCGCTCGCTTCGCCATGACGGTGAATCGTAGCGTGGGCTCACCGAATCGAAGCTACGCGTAAGCGGCCCTCACTTTTTCAGGTGCCGCCGGCCAACGTGGCGGTGAGCTTCGCGAGGGCGGTCGTCGCCATTCCCGGGATGTTCGTGATCTTCGTTTGCACGTCGGTGATCGACTGGCTCACGTCGGCTTGAACTTGCTTCACGCTGTCCAATTCGGCTTTCGCTTTCACCTTGCTGTCGGCGCTTCCGAAGGGATTCGCCGAGGTCGCCGTCGCTTCGGTGGTCACGCGCGTCGCGAGCAGGGGCACCTTCGCCGTGTCGACGGCCGCTTTTTTCCCGAGCGCGACGACCTTGTCCGGCGTCGCCTTGAGGCCCGCGACGACTCCCTTCAGCTTCGTGAGCGCGGCCTTGATCTCTGCTTTCGCGTCTTCGCTCACGTCGCCGTTCACCTTCACGTCGACCGAGCCGTCGTTGATGGTGGCCTTGCACATCGCGGCCATGTCGCCGGCGGTGATGCCGTACTTTTTCGGGATCGCGCCGATCTGATCGATGACCGCCTGCGTGTCGTCGATGGGCTTCGTGAGATCGGCCACGTCCGCGTTGAGATCCTTCGGAATGCCTTGGAGCTCCTCGAGCGGGGTCGCCGACGCGCTGGCCGAAGCCGCCGTCTTCGAATCGTTCGAGCTGCCACCACAGGCCACACTGAGCACGGAAACACCGAGAACCAACGAAACGAGAGCACGTCGCATGAGAATCCCTCCGGTGCTCTGAATACGCCGGTGCCGCGCAACTCTTCCTCGCAAATGTGTCTCGCTTGCGTGGCGCGCCTGCAGCGCAGAAGCTCGCAAAATCAAGCCGTTTTCCCGCGACTTCGCTCTGCATACCGTTTGCAACTCTCGGCCGCGGAGAGGTGAGCCCATGAAGATCGCGTGCGTTCTCAGCCAAGGTTACGAAGACTCGGAGCTCCGCGTCCCCTACGAGAAGCTCAAGGCGGCGGGTCACGAGGTCGTCGTGATCGGGACGAAGAAAGGCGAGAAGCTCGAGGGCAAGAAGGGCAAAGATTCGATCACGACCGACATGGAGATCGGCGACGCTCGCCCCGAATCGTTCGATGCGCTCTTCATTCCCGGCGGTCACTCGCCCGATCAGCTCCGCGCCGACGCACAGTTCGTCGCGTTCGCTCGCGGCTTCGAGAACAAACCGGTTCTGGCGATTTGTCACGGCCCGCAGCTGCTCATCACTGCCGACATGGTGCACGGTCGACAAATGACGGCGTGGCAAACCGTGCAAGTCGATCTGAAGAACGCGGGCGCGAAGGTGGTCGATCGCGAAGTGGTGGTCGACAAGAATTTCGTGACGAGCCGCAAGCCCGACGATCTCGATGCATTCGTGCGCGAGTCGCTCCGCCTCTTGCGAAACGGCGCGAGCTCCGTGCATGCGCACTGAGACGATTCACCATTGACGGGACGCGGTGCGCTCGCTCAACTCCGTGGCGAAATCCACGGAGGCGACCATGAAACGAACCGCGCATGCAGTGTGGAAGGGAAGTCTGAAAGAGGGCAACGGGAAGTTGGACGTCGGAAGCGGCGCAGTGAAGGACATGAGCTACTCCTTCAAGACGCGCTTCGAGGGCGTGGGCGCGGCAAATCCCGAGGAGCTGATCGCGGCGGCGCATGCGAGCTGCTTCAGCATGGCGCTCGGCGCGCAGCTCGGCGAGCGCGGCATCGTTCCCGAAGCCGTCGACACCACGTGCGAGATCACGTTCGAAAATTTGACGCTCACGAAGAGCGCGCTCACCACGCGCGTGACGGCGCCCGGCGCGGACAGGGCAAAGATCGACGAAGCCGCGGCGGCCGCGAAAGCCGGCTGCCCGATCTCGAAAGTGTTGAAGCTCGACATCACGCTCGATTTGAGCGTCACCAGCTGATCAGCGGTTCGCGCGCGCGGTCACGTCGAGGGTCAGGCCGAGGTCACCAGGCCGAGCCGTTCGCGAGGAGAAGGCCGAAGAGCAGACCGAAGACGAAAACGAGCGCGGCCATGCCGGTCGCATGTTTTCCCCACGGTGACGGTACGTCCGCGTAGCTCATGAAACCAAATTAAGACCCGCATCCGTCGAAACCATGGATCGGCTGCGGAATTTCGCGGATGCTCGTGGCCATGAGCTACGAGCTTTGCACGTTTCACCGGCGCGCCGACGAGCCGATCACGATCGTTCCGACCGCATCGTGAAGGACTGTGCGTTCTGCGCGATCGTGCGTGCGCCCGAGACGGCGCACGTCGTCGTCGACACGGAGGCGTGCGTCGCATTTCTCGATCGCGCGCCGCTCTTCCATGGCCATCTGCTCGTCGTGCCGCGGGCGCATGTCGTCACCCTGGGCGATCTTCCCGAACGCGAAATCGAGCCATTTTTTCGATGCATTCAGCGCATCGCGCGCGTGATGCCCGTCGCGCTCGGCGCGCAAGGCACGTTCGTCGCGATGAACAACGTGGTCAGTCAGAGCGTGCCGCACCTTCACGCGCACGTCGTGCCGCGCACGAAAGGGGACGGCCTGAAGGGTTTTTTTTGGCCGCGCACGAAGTATCCGTCCGACGACGCCATGCGGGACACTGCCGCGAAGATTCGCGCCGCGCTCGCGGACGCGTGACCGGAATGCCGAGCCCGTGACGCGGGAGTGATACAATCGAAGGGATGCGCCTTGGCTCGCGCTCGCCCTTGATCGTCGTCGCTCTCGCATGCGGAGCGTGCTCGCTCTTCGTGAGCCTCGACGATCTTCAAAACGGTGACGCGGGCGGCGCGTGCGGACCCGATTGCGACAGCGGCCTCGACGCGCTCGAAAGTGGAACGGACGCCGTAGCCGACTCCGCGATCGCGCCCGACGCCGGAGACGCGAGCCCTTTCGATCCGGTGAACGGCTGTCCCTCCGGACGCGGCTCGCCGATGGTGCGCATCGGCAAGTATTGCATCGACGTCACCGAAACGACGGTCGATCAATATTACGCGTTCATCGACGACACCGCCGCCGGCGGCGCGGTCACCGTGCCCGGCGGGTGCGGGTTCAAGACGTCGTACGAGCCCTCGCTCGATGACGCGGAGGACTGCCTCGCGAGCACGAACGATCGCGCGAACGGATCGCTGCCGGTC
>JAICXU010000780.1 GCA_025934595.1 Polyangiaceae bacterium
CAGGCGTGAGCGCCAAAAATCCGCTTCCGAGCACCAGCAGAATCGCTTCGGTGAGCGTGATGTCGCCCGCGCGGAACATGCGCACGCCGCCTCCGAGCGCATCGACGAAGCCGCCCAAGAACCAGAGCGCGATGACGCCGGTGAGCGTCACGATCGTGGGCCGCGCAATCCTGGCGTCGCGCGCTTCACGCTCCCCGAAGCTCGGCGCCGAGCCTGCCCGCCTTATGGCTGCCGCCACCGTCTTCGCCCTTCCGCCTCCGCCTTCGGGCGTCATGCCGTGATGCGAGATGACGGCGTGGTCTCCGTGCTGCGCGATCGACGGCGCCGAGACGAGCGACGGCATCGCGTCGAACGGTGCGAGCGCCGCTTCGAGCTCGACCATCGACTCGTAGCGATCGGATGCGTTCTTCGCCATCGCGCGTTGCACGACGAGCTCGAGGCCTTCGGGAATGTTCGGGTCGAGCTCGCGCGGTCGCGTGGGATCGGCGGTGAGGACGAGCGTGAGCGTCGCGGTGGGATCGTCGGAGTCGAACGGACGCTTGCCCGTCAGCATCGTGTAGAGGAGCGCGCCCGTCGCGTAGACGTCGGCGCGCACGTCGACCTTGTCGCCGCGTGCTTGTTCGGGCGCCATGAAGGCGGGCGTGCCGATGATCATGCCGGTGCGCGTGAGATGCGTCTCGCCGTGGCCGCTCTTCGAGATGCCGAAGTCGATGACCTTGATGTGCACCGCCTCGCGCTGCTTCGTCAAAAACACATTTTCCGGCTTCATGTCGCGATGCACGACGCCGCGTTCGTGCGCGGCGCTGAGCGCACGACACACTTGCCGCACGAGATTCACCGCCGTGCCGATGTCGAGCTTGCCGACGCGTTCGAGGTGATCGCCGAGCTCCTCGCCTTCGAGAAATTCGCCGACCAAAAACGGACGGCCGTCGGCGGTGGTGTCGACGTCGAACACTTGAATGACGTTGGGATGCGTAATCGAGCTCGCGCTCTCCGCTTCGCGCTGGAATCGCGAGACGACGTCGCGGTCGCGCGAGAACTCCGGATGCAAGACTTTGATCGCGACCTTGCGATGCCCGAGACGAAGATGCTGCGCCTCGTAGACCTTGCCCATTCCGCCTTCGCCGACGACGCGCACGATGCGATACGCGCCGGCGATGATCTGACCGATCAGAGGATCGGCCTCGGGATCCATGTCGACGTCGAGAGCGGCCGCATCGCGAGGACACACGACGAAATCGGCCGGATAGCGATTGTTGCAAGTCGGACATCGCTTCGGCAGCGGCGCGACGCCTCCGGCCGAGGATGGCGCGGGCACCGTCGCGCCCGGACCCGTCCCTACTTGGGGTCGTGAGCCGGCCGGGATCGGCACGGTGGGAATGCGCACAGCCGATTCCGGGTCCGCCATGAAGCCTCGATTTTAGCCTCAATTCGGCTTCGAAAGAGCCTCGAAAAAGGCTTTCTTGCTTGTGGGAGATGTACGCCTATACTGCGCCCGCCTCGTTCTGGCTCCGTGCTGGACCCGCGCCGAAACGCGAAGACCGCGTTCTCGAACCCATTCTGGGCGCGCGCCGAATACGCGCGCTCAGGGATTCTGGAAAAGTAGATGCCCCTTCATACGGAAAAGAAGTCCGAGCTCATCGAGAAGTTCAAGATTCACCCCAGCGACACGGGCTCGCCCGAAGTGCAGATCGCCCTCCTCACCGAGCGCATCGGTTACCTCACCGAGCACTTCAAGACGCACGTCAAAGATCACCACTCCCGCCGCGGCCTTCTCCACATGGTCTCGCAGCGCCGCAGCCTCCTCAATTATCTCCGCAAGTCGAGCCTCGAGCGCTACCGCAAGGTCGTGAAAGAGCTCAATCTGCGCAAGTAAAACCAGGAGAAACAAAAGCAGAAAAGGGTGCCCCCCCTCGCCGCCCCGTCGCGGCGTCGGTCCCCCCCAAATCGCGCGGCTTCGCCGCGCTCAGGGGGGGACAAAAGAATGTAATCTACAAATAATTATTTTTGCTGTTCATCCGGTAACGCCGGAGGCCTTGCTCTTCGATTCGTGATTTCGAGCTCCTGAACCACAAGGCGCTCGAGATCAGGAACCGAGGAAGAAGGCAAAGGCGTGTTCGGCGTCACGCTGCACGCAGGCAGCGGAAAAAAAGCCTCATCATGGCCTTCGTTCGTGAATCCGTCATCGTCAACGGCAAGCCGCTGACCTTCGAAACCGGTCGTCTTGCGAAACAAGCGCACGGCGCCGTCCTCGTCACCTACGGCGAGAGCGTCGTCCTCATCACCGCCGTCAGCGGCGATGAACGCCCCGGTCTCGATTTCTTTCCCCTCACCTGCGAGTACGTCGAGAAGACGTTCGCGGCCGGAAAAATCCCCGGAGGATTTTTCAAACGCGAAGCCCGTCAGCGCGACGAAGAGATCCTCATCTGCCGCTTGATGGATCGTCCGTGCCGTCCGCTCTTTCCGGAAGGCTACAAGAACGACACGCAAGTCATCGCGACGGTGCTGTCGGCGGACAAAATCCACCA
>JAICXU010000582.1 GCA_025934595.1 Polyangiaceae bacterium
CGTCAGCGCTGCTACGGAAGATGAATGTGACCCTGCGTGCCGCCGTGGCAGGTGCCGCCTTTGTTGCAGCTGCCGTCACCGGGCGGGCTCGCCAGCGGATCAGGCATCGTCTGCACGTTCGTGTCGCTGTTGCGCACGCCGCAGAGCGCTCCTGCTTCGACCGGCTCACCGACGGCAGCGAGATAGAAGAAGTTGCCTTCCGCGTTCGTGTACGTCGCGATCGACGTGTTGTCCGGCTCTTTCACGCGCACCTCGACGTTGCCGAGACCGCCGCCGTCGGCGCCGTAGACGGTGCCGCCGATCGTGAACGTGGTGCCCGCGTCGCCGCCCTTGCCGTGGCAGTCGAGGCAGCTCTGACCGGCGGGGTTCTGCGATCCGAACCGGGCCATGTGCTCGTCGCGATCGGTGCTCGGTCCGGAGCCGCTCTGGTAGCCGGGCGCGCCGGTGAACGCGGTGACGGGGCCGGTCGTGCCGCCCTCGTCGCCACCACCCGGGCCGCTGTCGATGCGAATGCCGCCGTCTTTCAGCTTCGCGGGGTTGGTGGAAAAGGTGACCTCCCCTGGATCGGGCGCGCTACAGGCCGCGGTGATCGCCGCGCCCGCGAAAACGGCCAAAAAAGCGCAGTAAATGGCGTGTTTTCGGTTCATCGCGTGATCACCTCTCTCGAGAATACCAGAAATCCGAGCCACGACTTTTGGCTTGTGACGTTCCTTCCTGCATGGCCCGGGCCTAGCTTCGATGCGGTTTCTCCACGCATTTCCGCGATTCGCGCTTTACAAGTCGCGAGCGCCCACTATAGTCCCGCGTCCCTGAATCGAACCCCCGCCGTTTCCCCAGTCAGGACGCGACCAAGCCTGGTCGCTACAGACCTAGGCGACCGGCAACTCAAGAGGGCAGTGATGAGCGCATACGCAATTTTTCGTACCGGTGGAAAGCAGTTCAAGGTCGCAGTAGGCGACAAGCTGCGTGTCGAGAAGCTCGCCGGCGATGTCGGCTCGAGCGTCACCTTCGACGACGTCTTGCTCGTCGGAAACGAAGGAACCTTCAAGATCGGCCAGCCGCTCGTCTCGGGCGCGAAGGTCGAGGCGAAGATCACGGCGCAGGATCGGGACAAGAAGATCATCGTCTTCAAGTTCCGCCGCCGAAAGAACTACCGACGCAAGAACGGCCATCGTCAGCCGTTCACCGCGCTCGAAATCACCGGAGTCACGGGAGGCTGACATGGCTCACAAAAAAGGCGCAGGCAGCACGCGAAACGGCCGCAGCTCGAACGCGCAGCGTCGCGGCACCAAAGTGTACGGCGGCGAAACCGTCCGCGCGGGAAACATCCTCGTTCGCCAAGTCGGCGCATCGATCGCCGCAGGCAAGAACGTCGGTCTTGGAAAAGACTTCACGCTCTTCGCGCTCATCGACGGCATCGTGAAATACGAGTGGAAGTCGAACACGCGCCGCATGGTGAGCGTGTACGCAGCCTCGTGATTGTCGCGCGTCAGGCCGCGAGAGGCCGGCGCGCTCTTGGATCATGAAGCGCCCGAAGTTACTTTGCGTCGACCTCGACGGGACTTTGCTCGACCCGAGCGGAGCCGCGCACGAGGTCGACGTGCGTGCGATCCACGCCGCTCTCGCGTCGGGCGTGCATGTCAGCATCGTGACGGGACGTCTTTATTCCGGAACGCGCGCAAGCGCTGAAATTCTCGGCCTCGCGGGCCCGGTCGGATGCGTCGACGGCAGCCATGTCGTGAGCGCGAAGACGCACACGACGCTCATGCATCACGCGATTCGAGGGCAAAACGCGAAGAAGCTGCAAGAGATCATGACGAACGTCGGCGCCGCCACGTTCGTGTTCGCGCGCGACACGATCGTGCACGACGATTCGGGCGATCCGTATCTCGGCTACGTCACGACGTGGTCGAGCGACGTGCGCCGCACGAAGAGCACGTTCGAAGACGCGATGTGGCACGACGAAGACGGCGTCACCGCCGTCGTGTGCATCGGCACGGCAGGACAAATGAGCGAAGCGGTCGACGGTGTGCATCGTCATCTGCCGGAAGCGGCGCAAGTCGCGATGTTTCCGATTCGTCGCGTGTCGATGCCCGGCGGCTCGGCATGGGGGCTCGTCGTGCGCGCGCTGGGTGGCAACAAAGGATCAGCGCTTGGATGGATCGCCGAGCATCACAAGATCGAGCGAAGCGAAACCGTCGCCGTCGGCGACTGGATCAACGACGTGCCGATGTTCATGGCCGCGGGCCGCTCGTTCGTGATGGGACAAGCGCCGGAAGAAGTGAAAAAGGTCGCGACCGACGTGCTCGAAGAGACGAGCGAAACGGGAGGCGGCATCGCGCGCGTCATCCGCGACGTCTTCGGAGTGAAGACCTAGACCGAGACCTCGACCGGGACCTAGGCTTCACGCACGTCGACGTCGAACTCACGAAACGCCGAAAATTCGGCTGAATTGGAAGACGAGCACCGCTGCCGCGTACGCGAGCACATACGTGTAAGCGAGCACGAACGCCGGCCACTTCCACGACCGCGTCTCGCGGCGAATCGCGGCCACGGTGCTCATGCACTGACACGCGAGCACGAAGAACGCGAGAAGCGCGAGGCCGCTTGCTGTCGAGTACGCGCGCGATCCGTCCGGAGCTTTCGCTTCGCGAAGACGTTGCGCGAGCGGCGCGGGATCGTCGGAGCGATGCTCGAGACCGAAGATGACGCCCATCGTTCCGACCATCAGCTCGCGCGCGCCGAAGCTGCCGATGAGACCGACGTCCATGCGCCAGTCGAAGCCCGCGGGCCGCGTCATCGGCTCGATCGCATGTCCGACGTGCGCAGCGACGCTCCGATCGATCGGGCGCGCAGCGGCGTCGTGATCGCCGGGGAAGGGGATCGTCAAAAGCGCCCACAAAATCGCCGCGACGACCAAGATCGTCGTGCCGACGTCACGCAAAAATCGCGTCGACGCTTGCCAACCCTTGCGGAGAATGACGCGCGCTTGCGGCGTGCGATACGCCGGCATCTCGAGGACGAGCGGAAGGGCGCGACCTCCGACCGTCGTCTTGCGTAGAACCAGCGACGCGATCAAGCCCGAAAAAATACCTGCAAAATACAACAATACGAACAGGCCCGATTTGAAGAACGCGCCGTGCGTCGAGAAGAAAGCGCTGATGACGAGCGCGTAGGTCGGCACGCGCGCCGAGCACGTCATGAGCGGGAGCACCAAGATGGTCGTGAGGCGCTCGCGCGGATCGCGAATGATGCGCGTCGCGGAGATCGCCGGCACTGCGCACGCGTGGCCCATGAGCAGGGGCAAGAACGATCGACCCGATAGGCCGAGCAAGCGGAGCAATCGATCGACGAGGAACGCGCCGCGCGCCAGGTAGCCGCTCGCCTCGAGGAGCTCCATCGCGACG
>JAICXU010000413.1 GCA_025934595.1 Polyangiaceae bacterium
CCGCGTCCTCGCGTTGCTGCGCAACGCTGCGGGCGCGTCGACCTCCCCCAAATCGCGTGCTCGCTCGCTTCGCGAGCTCCGCGCGCTCAGGGGGAGGTGCCGGAGTCGACAGATATCTGTTCAATTGGGCAGATGGTACCTCCCCCTGAGGCCGCGCGCGAGCGTTTCTCCGTTTTTTTTCAGCGCAAAGCTTCGCCGATGCGCACGAGCAGCGGGCCGCGTGACGTGAGCTCGAACGTGGTGAGCGACGCCGTCGGACATGCGATGCGATCGCGAAAGCGCCCGATGTGCAGATTGAGGAGCGCGCAGACGATGACGCGAATCGTCGCCTTGTGGCTGACGAGCAGCACGTTGCCTTCGTGAGCTGCCGTCACACGCTCGACGACGGGAATCGCGCGCGCGGCGATCGCGTAGCCATTTTCTCCGCCGGGCGGCGCATGCACGGCCGGATCGCTCGCCCAGAGCGCGTAGGTTTGCGGATCGTTTTGTTTGATCTCGCTCTCTTTGCGACCGTCCCACACGCCGTAGCCGATTTCGCGAAGGCCCTCTTCGATGCGCGGCGTCAGCCCGAGCTTCTTCGCCGTGGGCGCGGCCGTCGCTTGCGCGCGCGCCTTCGGGCTCACGTAGATCGCCTCGAGATTCAGCCGCGCGAGGTGCTCGGCGGCGCGCTCGGCTTGCTCGATCCCTTTCGGGCTCAAGTGCGTGTCGATCTCGCCGCAGAACGTGCCGTCGGCGCTGAGCTCGGTTTCGCCGTGTCGCAGAAGGTGGAGCGTTTTCATTGCGACGACGATATCAGCGTTTTCTGTCGAGCACGCGCGCGTAGATGTCGCGTTTCGAACGGCCGGACCACGCGGCGACTTTCTCGGCGATCGATTTCGCGTGACCGCCCGCCGCGAGCTCCTCGTCGATGCGCGTGTCGATCGCGACGTCGTCGATCGTCTCGCCGCGCGCCTCCGGAGAGAATCCGCCGAGCACGATCGCGATCTCACCGATCCATTCGCGTTCATCGGCCGCGAGCGCTGCGAGCGACCCGCGCACCATCTCTTCGTGCAGCTTCGTGATCTCGCGCGCCACGCAGGCTTCACGATTCGGCATGATTTCGGCCAGATCGTGCAATGTAGACTGCACGCGATTCGGCGCCTCGAAGATCACGACGCTCTCCGGTGTCTCCGCCGCCGTCGCGATCGCGGCGTGTCGCGGCGGTCCGGTGCGCGGCAAAAATCCCAAGAACCGAAATCCAGTTTCGGCGAGCCCGCTGGCCATGAGCGCCGCGAGCACCGCGCTCGCGCCGGGGATCGGCACGACCGCGATCTCCTGCGCAATGGCCGCTCGCACGAGCGCTTCACCGGGATCGCTCACGATGGGCGTGCCCGCATCTGTGACGACGGCGACATCATGACCCTCTTCGAGCAGGTCGATCGCACGACGAACGTCGGCATCCGTGGAGTGCGCATGGAGGCTCGTCAGATTCCTCGCCGGAATCGCGAAATGCGAGAGCAGCTGCCTCGTGCGCCGCGTGTCCTCCGCGCAAATCGTGTGCACGGACCTCAAGGTTTCGATCGCGCGTGCAGTCATGTCGCCGAGATTTCCAATCGGCGTCGCGACGACGTAAAGCTTTCCCTTCACGCGTCGAGTTCGAGCGTGCAGGCTTGTCACGCGTCCAGGGTAGCGGCGTCACCCATTTCGTTCTTCAAATATTCACGCAGCCTGCCGGTGAGCCGCTGCTCGAGCTGGCGCACGCGCTCGCGCGAGATGTGGAATTTGTCGCCGAGCTCTTGGAGCGTGAGCGGGTCTTCGGCGACGAGGCGCTGATCGAAGATCGCGAGCTCCTTTTCTTTGCCCGCGAGCGTCTCGCGAAAGGCGCTCAATTTGTCCGACAAAAGCGCCTGGATTTCTTCGTGTGCGACGAGCGAGTCGGGGCCTTCGCCCGTGCTCGGCATCAAGTCGACCTTCGCGATCGATCGACCGTCGGCGTCGCCCACCGGTGCATCGAGAGATTTTTCGCTCGCCGCGAGACGCACGTCCATTTCGGCGACCTCGTTCTCGGCGACGTTCAATTGCTTCGCGATCTCCGCGTTCGTGGGATCGATGCCCATCGCGATGAGCTCGGCCTTCTTCTTTCGCAAGTTGAAGAACAGCTTTCGCTGCGCTTGCGTGGTGCCGAGCTTCACGAGGCGCCAATTGTTCAAGATGAAACGCAGGATGTAGGCGCGAATCCAATATGCCGCGTACGACGAGAGCTTCACGCCGCGATACGGATCGTATCGCTTCACCGCTTGCATGAGGCCGATGTTGCCCTCCTGCACGAGGTCCATGATGTTCTTGTAAGCGCGTCGATACTCGTACGCGATCTTCACGACGAGACGCAGATTCGCAGTGACAAGACGCGCCGCCAGCTGCGGGTTTTGCGATTTCACGAACTCGACGGCGAGCGAATGCGTTTCCTCGGGCGACAAAAGAGGATGGCGCTGGATCTCGCGCTGGTACGCCGTCATCGCATCGAACTTCGCGAGACCGCGCTCGGTGTCTTTCGTTTCGACGGGCTCGCTCAGATCGATGTCGCCGTCTTCCACGATTTCGCCGCTCGCCTCGATGACCTCGCCGTCACCGTCGGACGACCCCTCGCGTTCTTGGCTCTCCGTCTCGTTTTCGTTCTCGCCGTCGGAATCGGACGACGCCAAGCTCGCCCTCGGGGCTCTCGCGGGTTTCGCCGCAGGCGATTTTTTGGTTCCTGCGGCGCGCGCCGCTTTCGCGGGCGTCGCGAGCATTGCGGGCGCGGCCTTCTTCTTGGCGACGGTTTCTTTTTTGGCAGTCTTGGGACGAGGCAAGGGTTCCGTAGTGTAGGAACTCGCTCGCGTTTCTACAATCGGTGTCCGAGCCAAAACCACCAGCTTGCTCCCAACGCGAAGAGCGAAAGTCCCAGCAAAATCGCCGAGCCAAGCTCGTTTTCCATGAGCCTTTGTCTCTCGAAGCGACGCTCGAGGCTGTCCATGCCGAAAACGTAAGGCCTTGCCGCGCTGCGTCAAGAGGCCAAAAAGAGGCTATATTTCCAATAGGTTGGAAGGCCGATTGACAAGGCCTGCAGCGCCGTTACATACGGGCGACGGCTCATATGCGAAGAAGAAGCGTAGAAGAGGGACTTCGTTACGCTTCTCGCAAGCGGGGCAAGATCAAGCTGGCCGCGAGCGATTTCGGCGGCGCGCCGGTTTCGGGTCGGGGCAAAGCTCCGCGCTCGCCGCTCGACAAGCGCCTGCTCGGATGGAGCGAAGGCGTCGTCGCAAGGCTTCATCACACCGGTCTCTTCGCGAACGCGGAGATCCTCGCCGACAACGATGGCCATCGCCTCGTCTTGACCACCGACGACACGGTGGATGCGCGTCTCGTGCTCTCGGTCGAGAAACGCGGGCTCGACGCGCGCGTCGAGTTGCCCGACGAGCGAACCTTTCGCACGCACGTGCAACGTCACGCGCGAGAGCTCTTCGCGGCGCTCGAGCTCCTGCCGGAAGAATTCACGATCGGCGGACCGCGTGAGGTCGGTCGTACCGCACGCGATACGACGCTCGACGAGCTCACGACGCTCCTCGAAAAGCCCGGTCTCGTGCGCATCGGATGGCGTGTGCAGCCCGACGTCGCGCTGGCGCACGCCGAGCTCATCGACGAGCAGCTCGAAGACGCGCTCGTCGTGCTCGCGCCGATCTTGAAGATGGCGGAGTCGGCGAGAGTTCGCCGCGACATTGCGACGTCTTCGAATCAAGGTGTCGCTCACGTCGACACGAAAGCGGTGGTCGATCGCGGGGCGCGCGTGCAAGTGCTCGATGGTCCGTTCGCCGGCAAGGTCGGCGTCGTGAAAGAGCTCGACGGCAAAGGAGGCGCGCGCGTGATGCTCGGCCTCTTGGCGGCGCACTTGGATTTGAAAGATCTCGCCGTCGCGGCCGCGCGTCGTCCGGTCCTCGGCTCCTCTCACCGGCGTCCCATTCCGACGAATCGAAAAACCGCGCGCTGAGCCATAGCGCGCAGGCTTGCGCGCGTCGTGAGATACCTTGCCGAAGAGCCCCATTCGACCCGAAGACACGCCGAGCTCGCTCCGCGATCAGATGAAGCGGCAGCTCTCCGCTTACTTGATCGGCGGCGCGATGCTCGCGACGTTCCAGCTGTCGATGAACCGCATCGACTGGAAGTCCAAGTCGGCCATCGACGGCATCTTCGGCCCGGACCCGCGCGGCGCCTGGGTGCCGGCGGCGTTCATGCTGGGCCTCGCCGTCATCGCCTTCGCCGCACGCGTTTCCAGCCGCGTCTTCATGTTCAATGCGGGGCGCGACGTCGAGTACGAGCTGCGCGCGCAACTCCTCGACAAGCTGCACGGCCTCGGCACCGCG
>JAICXU010000288.1 GCA_025934595.1 Polyangiaceae bacterium
ATCGAGCGATCGCGGGACGACAAAGAAAACGTCGACCGTTGCGTGAGCCTCTTGATTCAAGAATGCGAGAGGCTGACGGCGCGCATCGAGAGGCTGCTCGATTGGGGGCGCATGGAGGCGGGCCGAAAGCTCTACGAGCTCAAAGAAGAAAAAGTGGAGGCCGTCGTCGAATCGGCGGTCGATGCGTTCTCTCCGCTTCGCCATGGCAACCTCGAATTTTCGTGCGACGTGGCCGCGAGCTTGCCGCACGTCTCCGTGGATCGCGACGCGCTCGTCGATGCCATCGTCAACTTGCTCTCGAACGCGTACAAGTACGGGGGAGATCCTCCGGTCGTGAAAGTCGTCGCGGAAAAATTGGAAGATGACGAAGTGTGCATCGCCGTCACGGACAACGGCGCCGGCATCGCGCGTGAGGAACAGCGCAGGATTTTCGACAAATTCTATCGCATCGACGATCGGCTCTCCCGTGCGCGCGAAGGCAGCGGTCTCGGGCTCGCGATCGTGAAGCACATCGTGCGAGCGCACGCGGGGCGCGTCGAGCTCGACAGCGATCTCGGCAAAGGCTCCACGTTCAAGATCGTTCTTCCCGCCGTGCGCGAGGCGCGCGCATGACGAGCGCTCGCGATCCGCGACAACGATCTCCCGGGGACGAGAAGAAAATGCGGCGCGTGCTCATCGTCGAAGACGACCCGAGCATCGCGATCGGCTTGCGGATCAATCTCGAAAGCGAAGGCTATCGGGTGACGACGGCGGAAGACGGCGAGCGCGCGCTCATGCTCGCGCGAAAAGACACGCCCGATCTCATCATCTTGGACGTGATGCTTCCTCGTTTGAACGGCTTCGAGGTGCTCGACACATTGCGGCGCGAAGGCCACAAGATGCCCATCATCGTTCTGTCCGCGAAGAGCGGCGAGATGGACAAGGTCACGGGGCTCGAGCTCGGCGCCGAGGACTACATCACGAAACCATTTTCGCTCGCGGAGCTCCTCGCACGCGTGCGGGCCGCGCTTCGTCGCGGAGGCGCGAGCGCGGCGCAAGTGCACCAGTTCGGTGACGTGAAGGTCGACGTCGAAGCACGCAACGTGACGCGCGCGGGCGATCCCGTCGAGATGACGGCCACCGAGTTCGACGTGCTCCTCTGTCTCGTTCGCGCGAAAGGACGCGTGCTCACGCGCGAGGCGATCTTCGGTCAAGTCTGGGGACCCTCCCATCACGGCACCCCGCGCACGATCGACAACTTCATGCAGCAGCTTCGCGCGAAGCTCGAGCCCGACCCGCAGGCGCCCCGGTATTTCCAGACCGTGCGCGGCGTCGGCTACCGCTTCGACGGCTGACGCTCTGGACGGGCTGCAAGTCTGCGCGCTCGATTCGTGCTAAAAACGGCCGTCTCATGGACCAGACGCTGCTCCGCCAATATCTCGCGACCGTCTACGAGCTGCCGACGGCGAACGGACCGCTGCGCGTCTCGCTCGACGGCGACATCGTCACCGACGTCTCCACGCTGCCCGAGCTCTTGACGAAGCCGTTCTGCATTCTCACCGCGTACAACCCGCGCTCGATGCTGCTGCCGCGCAAAGTGAACGAGACGCGCCACACCGTGATGCGCGATCTTTTGATCCTCGGTTGCTATCGCGTCGAAGCGTGCGTCGGATACGACGACGAGCCGGAGGGAACGTGGCGCGAGCCGTCGTGGCTCGTTCACGCGATGGAGCGCGACGAAGCGATCGCGTTCGGTCGCGTGTTCCGGCAAAATTCGATCATCACGTGTCGCGCGGGGCGGCCGGAGCTCATCGTGACCGATCCCACGTGTGACGAGCTCACGAAGACGATCGTCGGAAACTGGCGCGTTCGCAGCTGAGCGTTTGCGCTGCACCTCTCGACGCGCGCAGCTTTCTCGAGCGAGTGCTACGCTCGCTCCTTATGCTCAAGACCGGAAGCTTGGCGCCGGACTTCGACGCAGAAACGACGGCGGGGGGTCAGTTTCATTTGGCGGCCGAGCGCGGCCACATCGTCGTGATTTATTTTTTTCCGCGTGCGTTCACGCCGGCATGCACGGTCGAAACGCAGGGGTTCCGCGACAACTACGCCGAGATCAAGAGCCTCGGCGCCGAGGTCGTCGGCATTTCGACCGATCCTCTCGCACGGCAATGTCGCTTCGCGGAGAAGCATCAAGTCCGATTTCCGATGATCGGCGATCCGGATCGGACGATCGCGCGCTCCTACGGCGTCCTCTGGCCGCTCGTTCCGCTCGCGAAGCGCGTGACGTTCGTCGTCGACCCGTTCGGCATCATTCGCGGCGTGTTTCATCACGAGTTCCAGGTGTCGAAGCTTCTCGACGAGGTCGTGACGTTCGCGCGCGACCTCGCATCGCGCAATCGCTCGGATTGATTTTGCTCGAGAATTTACGGGTCTTTCGCGCAGCGAAAGCCCGACATCACGAGGCGGAATCCGCCGGGATGATGCACGCGATTCGTGGCGCGTAAGCCGAACGGACCGTAGTTGTACGCGCCGCCGCGCAAGACGTGCTCGCACGTAGTCGGGATCGGATTCGATCCCGTGAAGCCTTGCTCCCCCTTGTCACGCAGCTTCGTGAGCGTCGCCAAGATCTCGGCGCACGTGCCGGGCTCGCCGCGCGAAGCACCGGCGCGCGTGTACGCGACCGGATCGTATTCGTCCTCCACCCATTCCCAAACGTTGCCCGCGAGATCGTCGTGACCGTAAGGACCGCGCCCATTCGGATGCGTGCCGACGTCCTCGGTCGTTCCGCTGCCGAACCGCTTTCCGAACACGGCGCGATCGGGTGTCGGCGCGGCATCGCCCCATGGATACATGCGACCGTCGTCGTCGCGGATCGCGCGCTCGTATTCGGCTTCACGCGGAAGTCGCTTGTCACGCCACGCGCAGTAAGTCTTCGCGTCGCCCCAGCTCACGCCGTCGACAGGCTGATTCGGTCCGCGAAAATGCGCGTCGTCACCCGCATCGTTGCGACGCGCGACCGCGGCGTCGTAGCGGCGGCATTTTCTTGCGGCGACGCACTCGAGATATTTCGCATTCGTCACCGGCGTCTTGTCCAAATAGAACGCGCCGAGGGTGACGAGGTGCGCCGGATGCTCGTCGGCTTCTCCGCCCGCGTCGCGGCCCATCGTGAAGCTGCCGGCGGGGACGAGGAGCATGTCGTCGGGAGCCGACGCCGCAGCATCGAGAGTCGAAGTCGAAGCGTCGATGGTCGAGGTCGAGGTCGAGGTCGAGGTCGAGGCCGAGGTCGAGGTCGAGGTCGAGGTCGGCGCGACCGAATGCGTGCAGGATGCACACAAAAAAAGCATCGTGGCGGCCGGCCCGAAAACCTCGCGCATCGAAGCTCGAAGTACCACGCAGCACGCCAGCCGTGCTAATTCCGCGGTCGTGATCTCGGTCCATCACCTCGTGAAACGTTACGGCACGCACCTCGCCGTGGACGACGTGTCGTTCGAGGTCGAAAAAGGCGAGGTCGTCGGATTTTTGGGACCGAACGGCGCCGGCAAATCCACCACGCTTCGCATCCTCTCCGGTTTTTTGGGACCTTCGACCGGCGTCGTCAAGATCGCGGGCCACGACATCGAGCGCGATTCGTTCGAGGCGCGAAAATCGATCGGTTACATGCCCGAGGCCGTGCCGCTCTATCCCGAGATGCGCGTCGGCGAGTATCTCGCATTCCGCGCCGAGCTGAAAAACGTGCCTCGCGCGAAACGGAGAAGCTTCGTCGACGACGCGATGGAAAAAGCTGCCGTCACCGACGTCGCGACGACGCTGATCGGCAAGCTGTCGAAAGGATACAAGCAGCGCGTGGGGCTCGCCGACGCTCTCGTCGCGCAACCTCCGATCTTGATCCTCGACGAGCCCACCGCCGGGCTCGATCCGAATCAGATTCGCGAGGTGCGATCGGTCATTCGCAATCTCGGCGAGGACCACACCGTCCTCTTGTCCACGCATATTTTGAGCGAGGTCGAGGCGAGCTGCACCAAAGTGATCCTCATCGCGAAGGGCAAGCTGCTCGCCCAGGGAAAGACCGACGACATCCGCGCGATGCGACGCGGCGCGGGAGTCGAGATCACGGTGCGCGGCGATCGCGAGCTCGCCACGAACACACTGACCGAGAAGGCGGACGCCACGAGCGTGTCGAACATCACCGCGAGCGACGCGGCGGAAGGCGTTTCGACCCTTCTCGTTTCCTGGGAAAAACAAGCCGAATCCGCGACATCGATCGAAAATGCGATCGCAGCGCTCGTCGGCGCGGGTCTCTTCGTGCGTGAGGTGAAGGGCGTCGGCAACACGCTCGAGGAAGTCTTCGCGTCGCTCACGGCGGAGAAGGAAAAGACCGAGACCGAGACCAAGCCCGACGCCGGCACCGAGACCAAGACCAGGACTAGGACCAAGAAAAAGAAAGAGGGCAAGACGTGAGAGCCTTCTGGCCGATCTTCAAGCGCGAGCTCTTTGCGTTCTTCGTGACGCCTCTCGCTTGGGTGCTCATCATTGCGTTCCTCGTCTTGCAAGGAATGCATTTCTACGTGCTCGTCGATCACTTTGCGGGCGTCGACGTCTCGACCGATCAGACTCCCGTCCAAGCTTTTTTCGGCGACACGATCCTCCTCTATTTGATCCTCTTCTTGCTCGTGCCGGCGATGACGATGCGCCTCTTCTCGGAGGAGCGCCGCTCCGGGACGATCGAGACGCTGATGACCGCGCCCGTCTCCGCATTCGCCGTGGTCCTCGCGAAATATTTGTCCGCCGTCGTCACGTACGTCGCGATGTGGGCACCGACGCTCCTCTATCTCTTGATTCTGCAACGCACGGGCGCGATCGATTGGAAAGCGGCGGCCGCGAGCTATCTCGGCGTCCTGCTCGTCGGCGGCGGATATCTCTCGATCGGGCTTCTCATGAGCTCGCTCACGAAGAGCCAATTTCTAGCGCTCGTCGGAACGGCGCTCGTCATCCTCAGTCTCTTCATCGTGGGCATCGGCGAGTTCATCGCGCCGCCGGACACGACGCTTTACGAGATCTGCCGATACGTCTCGGTCTGGGCGCAAATGAGCGACTTCGCGAACGGGCTCGTCGACACGCGGCATCTCGTGCTCGATGCGACGCTCATCGTGGTTCCGCTCTTCGTGACCACGCGCGTCGTCGACGCTTGGCGGTGGGGCTAGCGCGTGGCGGGCACCTTCAAAGAAGAGGTGAAGGCCTCGATCAATTGGGGTCGCGGTCTCGAGCTCGGCGCCGTGCTCGGCTCGATGCTGATGGCGGTCGTCTTCAACTTTCTTTCCGCGCGGCATTTCACGCGGTGGGATTGGACGGCAGGAAAGCGCTACACGCTGACCGCTCCCACCCTCGAGACGCTCCACAAGCTGGACGAGCCGATCGAG
>JAICXU010000559.1 GCA_025934595.1 Polyangiaceae bacterium
AAGCGATCTTGTCCGCCGAGCCCGACGCGCGCGTCATCGCGTTCGACAAAGACGCCGTTGCGATCGCAGCGGCGACGGCGCGGCTCGCACCATTCGAAGAGCGCGTCGACATCGTGCATGCCCCCTTCGGGCAAATCGAAAAAGAGCTCGCAAAGATGGGAATTTCGCGGGTCTCGGGCATCTGCGCCGATCTCGGTGTGAGCTCGCCGCAGCTCGACGCGGCCGAGCGCGGCATGAGCTTTCGTCGCGAAGGTCCGCTCGACATGCGCATGGACATGGATAGCGGCGAGACCGCCCACGAGCTCATCGCGCGTCTCGACGACGACGAGCTCGCCGACGTCATCTACAAATACGGCGACGAACGACGTTCGCGACGCATCGCGCGCAGCATTCATCGCGCGCTCGAAGCCGGCGAGCTCGAGACCACGCTCGATCTTCGCCGCGCCATCGTTCGCGCCGTGGGACCCGTTCGCGTCGGCGGCGTCGATCCCGCAACGCGCACGTTCCAAGCCATACGCATCGCCGTGAATCACGAGCTCGACGAGCTCGAAAAATTGCTGGCGTCGCTTCCTCGCATTCTGGAGGTCGGCGGCGCCGCGGCGATCCTCAGCTTTCATTCTTTGGAAGACAGACCCGTGAAGCAAGCGTTCTCCGATCGGAGCTCCTGGGTGCCGGTCTGGAAAAAATTCATCGTTCCGAGCGAAGACGAGATCGCCGCAAATCCGCGCGCGCGCAGCGCGAAGCTCCGCGCATCCCGCCGCGCGTCGATCCCGGGGGACCCGTGAGAAAAAAGATTCGTCGCCCGCGCTTGTTCGTCGCGCTGTGGACGCTCGCGATTGCAGCGGCGGTTTGTGCGTTCTCGTTGCACCTTGCGCTGCGTGGAAAAACGCTCGCGCTCGGATACGAGCTCGGGCGCGCGCACGCCGAACAAGGACGTCTTCGTGAGGTCGAGCGCGTCCTGCAAGTCGAGGCCGCAAGCTACAAAACGCCCGAACGCGTCGAGGTCGTGGCGCGGACGCTCCTCGGAATGGAAACGCCCGGCCCCGATCGCATCATCGCGCTACCCGCCGTCGAATCGCATGATGACCCCGAGGTCGCGCAAGGACCGCATCCCTGATGCTGAACCTCGATCCGCGACGCGCTCGTTGGATCCGCCTTCGCATGGGCATTCTTTGCGGAGCGATGGGCATTGCTCTCGGTGGGTTCGTGTCGAGCGCGTATCGGGTGCAAGTCGAAGACGGCGCGGAATGGCGAGAGACTGCGGAGCGGCAACGCCAGCGACGACTTCACGTCGAGCCGAAACGTGGCACCGTCTTCGATCGCAACGGCACCGCGCTCGCAGTGAGCATCGAGGTGCCGAGCGTGAGCGCTGACGTCGTCGAGATGCTCCACGCCGCCGAAACGCCGGACGCGCAAGCCGCCGTCATTCGTGATGCGTCGCTCCGCATCGCCGCTGCGCTTTCTCTGCCCCAGGACGAAGTCTACGAGAAGCTGCAGAACAAACGCCGATTCGTTTGGCTCAAACGTAGAATTTCCGGCGATGAAACCGCACTCATTCGCGATCTCGGCGACGCGCACAAAACTCCTCGACCCATCCTCGGCCTCAATATCGAAGGCGAGGGGCACCGCTACTATCCGGGTCGCGAGCTTGCCGGTACGGTGCTCGGCTTCGTCGCGCCCGATGGATCCGGCAAGGATGGTCTCGAGCTCGCGCTCGACGACGAGCTTCGAGGTCACGTCGAAGAGCTGAGTGGGCTTCGCGATCGTTCAGGCCACTTGCTCTTCTCGCAGGCCAACACACAAGCGGACGCCCTCGCTGGTCACGACGTGACCCTCACGCTCGACGAAGGCATCCAGCACATCGCCGAATCCGAGCTCGATGCCGCGCAATCTACGTATGAAACGAAGGGCGGCGCGCTCGTCGTGATGGATCCGCAGACCGGCGAGGTCCTCGCGCTTGCTTCGACGCCGGGCTACAACCCGAACGACTACGGGGCGTCCGACGTCGACGCGCGACGCGACCGCGCCGTGACCGATCGCTTCGAGCCCGGCTCGGTCATGAAGGTGTTCACGATCGCCGGTGCGCTCGCCGCCGGAACGTTGAGCCCCACCGAGCAGATTTTTTGCGAGCACGGCATCTACAAAGTAGGGCCTGTCACGATTCACGACACGCACTTGAACGATTGGCTCACGCCCACGCAGATTCTCGCGAAGAGCTCCAACATCGGCGCATTGAAAATCGGTTTGAAGCTCGGAGAATCCGGTTTGTATGCGACATTTCGTCGTTTTGGATTCGGCGAGCCCACGGGCGTGCCGCTTCCCGGCGAAGCAGCCGGCGTGCTTCGACCTCGAAGCCGCCCTTGGTTCGACGTCGAAACCGCGAACGCGTCGTTCGGGCAGGGCGTGAGCGTCACCGCCATTCAGCTCGCGACGGCATTCGCCGCGATCGCGAACGGGGGCAAGCTGTTGGAGCCCCAGCTCGTGAAGAAGATCACCGACGCGCGCGGCGAGACGATCAAAGAGAACACGACGCACGTTCGCCGTGAGTCCGTGCCGCCGGGCGTCGCGCGGATGCTTTCGGAGATGCTCGTCGCGGTCACCGAAGAAGGTGGAACCGCGGTCGAGGCCGCAGTGCCTGGATTTCGCGTCGCTGGCAAAACGGCGACCGCCCAGAAAGTCGATCCGGCGACCGGAAAATATTCGTCCGACAAATTCACGTCGTCGTTCGTCGGGTTCGTACCGGCCGAGCATCCGCGTCTCGTCGTCGCCGTGGTTCTCGACGAGCCGATGATCGGCCATTATGGCGGAGATCTCGCGGGCCCCGTATTTCGCCGTGTCGCAGAGCAGTCGCTCCGATATCTCGGCGTGACGCCGTCGACGCCCGCAGCAAAGCTCGCGACGGTCACACGCGCGGACGATCCTGCCGATCAAACGATCGCCGCGGTCGAGAGCTCCGGCGCGCCGCCCGCGAACACATCCATCGTGCCCACGCAGCAACTCGCGCCGCTGGGTCCCGACGCCGTGCGCGTTCCCGATCTCACCGGCATGGGCGCGCGCGACGCGGCGAGCGCGATCCTCGGTGCGGGCCTCGTCCCCGAGATCGAAGGATCAGGTCGTGTGTCGAAACAGAATCCGGCCGCCGGGTCCGCCGCCGCGAAAGGTAGCTCCGTTCGACTGGTATTCGAGCCAGCGTCATGATCGCGAGAGCCGCCGGTGTCCCGGTCGAAGGCGTCAAGCTTTCCGATTTGATCCGCGAGCTCGGCGCTCGGTGCGTGCTTCACGGCGACGCGGATGCGCGCGTCTTCGGCGTGCACCACGACTCACGCCATGTCGAGCGCGGAGATCTGTTCGTCGCACGATCCGGCGGAAAAACCAGTGGTTTGTCATTCTTGGAGCAAGCGCGGTCGCGAGGAGCAGCCGCGCTCATGGTCTCGCGCGCCGACAGCGAGAAGCTCACGGGCGAGACGTTGCCTCTTCTCGTCGCCGACGCGTTCGCGTACGCCGCGGCCGCGATCTATTCGCACCCTTCGTTCACGCTCGAGGTCGTCGGCATCACCGGAACGAACGGCAAGACGAC
>JAICXU010000793.1 GCA_025934595.1 Polyangiaceae bacterium
CGCTGCCTTGCTCGTCGACGCGCACGCGCTCACCGTGCTCTTCTTCGCGCTCTTTCGGACGTCGAGCGACAGGCGCCGCGGGCTCGACGCTCGTCGGCCAGCGCACGGACGTGAGGAGTCGCCGCGCTTCGAGCGCGCCGCGCGGACGCGAGCTCGGATCCTCCGCGATCATCTGGGACACGAGCGCATCGTGGCGCGCGTCGAGATCGCGGTGCGCGCCGCTCGGCAGCTTCCGCGCCGATGGATCGCGTGCTCCCGTCTCCCCGGTGAGCATCTCGAGCAGCATCGCTCCGACGCCGTAAACGTCGCTTTCCACGGTGGCCGGCTCGCCGCGACGCTGCTCCGGGCTCATGTACGCGAGCGTTCCGATGACTCCCGCCGTCGCGGTTGCCGTGAGATCGCCGAGATGCGCGACGCCGAAATCGCCGAGCCGCGTGACGCCGGCGGCGTCGAAGAGAACGTTCGCCGGTTTCACGTCGCGATGCAGGACCTCCACGCGATGCGCCTCACCGAGCGCGCTCAGTACCGCGCATGCGATTTCGACCGCGCGCGCCGGAGCAATGGGCTCGCTCGCGATCATCGTCTCGAGCGTGCCGCCGCTCATCCATTCGAGAACGATCGCCGGGCCGTCGGAAAAATAATCGCGCATCGGTACGACGTTCGGATGATCGAGCGCAGCGAGCACGCGGATTTCACGCTCGAAACGCGCGAGCGCGTCGCGGCCTCCCGCGCGTCCGTCGGTCGTGAAGAGCTTCAGCGCCACTCTTTCTTGCCGCACGACATCGGTGCACTCGAGCACGCGTGCCGTCGCGTTCGACGCGACTTGTCGCAAGACGTCGTAGCGCCCGTAAATGCGTGACCGTGCCTCCGCGATCGCCGGAGTGGGCGTCGGATCCGCCGCGCCGCCGAGCGCATCGAGCTCCGCCCGTGCTTCTCGCGCCGCATTTTCGAGGCCGAGCTTCGCGAGAGCCTCGGCGAGCGGGCCGAGCGCGGCACGCCTCTCGCGCGCGCTCTTCGGTACGGTCTGCAGCGCACGTGCCGCCGCTTCGACTTTTCCGTAACGCAAGAGAAGCGAGCCGAGGGCCGTCGCGGAGGCCCAATCGTCAGGACGTTTTCGGATCGCCGTCTCGAGCACGCGCGCGGCTTCGACCGGCTCGCCACGTGTGTCGAAAATTTTTGCGGCGCGCACCGCGTCTCCCGCGCGGCTCCATGCGAGCGCGGCTTCGCGATCTTGATGCGCGGCCTCGTAGAGCCTCGCCGCCCACGCGTGATCGCCGCGACTCGCGAGCCGCTCCGCAAACCGCTTCGCTGCGCCTTCGTCCTTTGCGACCGCCGCGAAGGCGGTGCTCGCGATCAGCGGATTTTCAGCCAAAATCGCGAGCTCCATCGCGCGCGCCGGATCGGCGGAATCGAGCGCGCAGCTCGCCGCGCGATCCCACGCGCAGGCTCGTTCGAAGAGGATGCTCGCGCGCGCGAACTCATGGCGGGCGGCGCAGATCTCGGCTGCTTCCAGCAAACGCTCCGCCTGGACGAGCGCGTCGACGTCGTCGCTCACGCGGCGCTCCTCATTCGGGAGCAGGCGCGACCGGCGGCGGATCCGAATCCTCGTCCTCTTCGTCGCTCGTCGCGGAAGACGCAGCGCTCGCGTCGCTCGATTTCAGCATGGCGTCGACGCTGCCGAGCAAGAGCGCAGGTGCTCCGTGCTCGCCGCGCGCGATGGCAGCCGCGTCGCTCTTCTTCGCGAGGTCGCCGAGCACGCCGCGCTCGCGATTTCTCCGGCCAGGTCCGCTCGAATCGATCCAGAAATAGCTTCGCGATCGCACGTCGACGTGCACGAAGCCGCTCGTGGGATAGAGCCCCACGCCCACGAATCCTTGCTCGCGCGCGAACTTCGCGACGGCGTCGTCGGTGGCGCCCGGAACGATGATGTCGATGGCGCGTCCGCGTCCGTGGTTCGAAGAATGCGCGCGACGTGGCGTGCGGTAACACGAAACGACGCGAATTTCGGGCGCGTCGAAATGGGTTTGGATTCGGTACACGAGATCGGCGAGCGCCGGATCGATCGGATGTTGATTGCCGCTCGACGGCTCGCGGAGGACGTACGAGAGCGTGTCGAGATCGCGCGTGGAAAATCCGCCGCGATCCGACGCTGCACGCAGAGCGATTTTGTTTCGCGTGTTGAGCGAATAGATGACGAGCTCGGGCCGTCCTTGACCATCGACGGGTTGCTTTTCGTCGCCCTCGACCGCGTGCCAATTCTTGACTGCCTTCACGTATCCCGCGGTCGCCTTCGCGGCGCTCTTTTTCGCGACCACTTTTCCCGCCGGCTTGGAAGGGGATGCGCCGAACGCGACCGACGACGCAAAAAGGCCGAAAAATGCCGTGAAAAATAGCGATTTTCGGACGACCGCATGCATCGAGCCCGAAAACCTAGCAAGAGCCCGTTATGGAGACAAATCCGCGCCGGCCGCGGA
>JAICXU010000087.1 GCA_025934595.1 Polyangiaceae bacterium
CCTCAATCGCATGACGCAATTCAAAGAGAAGAGCGCGAACGCGGCCGAGGAGTTCGTGCCCTCCGCGCTCTTCATGTACCCCGTGCTGATGACGGCCGACATCGTTCTCTACAAAGCCACCGTCGTTCCCGTCGGCGACGATCAAGTGCAGCACATCGAGCTCGCCCGCGACACGGTCCGAAGGTTCAATCATCGCTTCGGAGAAATTTTTCCCGAGCCGCAACATCGCCTGTCGAAGGCGCCGCGCATCATGGGTCTCGACGGCGAAGCGAAGATGAGCAAATCGAAGAACAACAGCATCGGCGTGTTCGACGCGCCCGACGTCTTCTGGAACAAGCTCCGCGGCGCGTTCACCGATCCGCAGCGTCTTCGCAAGAGCGATCCGGGACGCCCCGAGGTCTGCAACATCTACACGATGCACAAAGTGGTGAGCCCGGAGGCCACCGTCACGGAGGTCTACGCGAATTGCACGGGCGCCAAATGGGGCTGCGTCGACTGCAAAAAAGTGCTGTTCGAGCATTTCGACAAGGAGCTCGTCGCGCTGCGGAAAAAGCGGGAGAGCCTCGACGACGCGGCGATCAAAAAATCACTCGCGGCGGGCGCCGACAAAGCGCGCGAGATCGCGAAGACCACGATGCGCGAGGTGCGCGCAGCGATGGGGCTCGGCGCGCGTTGAGTCGTGGCGTTTCCGCTGGACGGCGCGGCTCGGCGGGCCTTGGCTTCGCGGCGATCGCGCTCTTCGCGCTTCTCGCGTGCTCGCGTCACGAGCCCGATTCGACGCCCGACGGCGTCGTGAAGCTCTGGCTCGAAAAGATGGAGGAGGCGACCGATCCCCATGCCGCTCACGAAGCATTCGAGCTGCTCGGGCCGAAGGCGCGCGCGAATCTACAAGACCGCGCCGACCTCGCCTCCAAGATGCAAGGTCGCCAAGAGAGCGCCGAAGACATGCTCGCGCAAGGACGATTTGGGCTGAAATTCAGGCCGAAATCGATGACGTCAGCCGTGCAAGGGGACGACGCGATCGTCACCGTCGTGGGCGCCGACACGCAAACCGAGCACACGACGATTCATTGCGTGCGCGAAAATGGCGAGTGGCGTGTCGAGCCCGAGCTACCGGATCTGGCGCCGCTGCATCATCGCGAAGAGCTGGAAATGGACGGGGGCTAACGCTCTCTTCTGTTGCTCGCCACGAGCGCAGGACTTACCTTCGCCGTTACATGGCGGACGATCTGTACGGCGTGCTCGGCGTCGCACGAGGCGCCGACCAAGACAGCATCAAGAAGGCGTACCGCAGGCTCGCGCACAAGCTTCATCCCGACAAAAATCCGGGAAACAAAGAAGTCGAAGCGAAGTTCAAAGCGGTCAATCACGCCTACGAGGTCTTGTCGCACGAGGACCGGCGCAAGCTCTACGACGAGTTCGGCGACGAGGGCCTTCGCGAAGGCTTCGATCCGAATCGCGCGCGCACGTACAAACAGTGGGCATCGCAACCCGGCGCATCGCGCGCGCGCCCCGGAGGATTCGGCGGCTTCGGCGGCGGCGAAACCGTGAACCTCGAAGACTTGTTCGCGGGCGCGGGAGGTGGCGGAGGCCTCGGCGATTTGTTCGGCGAAGCGTTCGGGCGCGGAGGACGTCGCACGCGCGGGCCGATGAAGGGCGCCGATGCAATGGCGGAGACCACCATCGATTTCGTCTCGGCCGTCCGCGGCACCTCGCTCGAGCTTCGTCGTCCCGGAGTCAAAGAGCCGACGGTCGTCCGAATTCCGCCCGGTGCATCGGAAGGATCGCGCCTTCGCATTCCTGGACAAGGCGAGCCGTCTCCGAACGGGGGCGCCGCGGGCGATTTGATTTTGATCGTGCACGTGGCGCCGCATCCCTTCTTCAAACGCGAAGGCGAAGACCTGCACCTCGAGCTTCCAATCACGCTCGCGGAGGCGTATCGCGGCGCGAAAGTGAAAGTGCCGACACCGAGCGGCGAGGTCGCGCTCAAGATCCCCGAAGGCGCGCAGAGCGGAGACTCGGTGCGGCTCCGCGGCAAAGGCGTCGCGCGAAAGGGGAAAAATCCCGGCGATCTCTACGTTCGCTTCCTGATTCGCGCGCCCAAGCAATCCGCCGAGATCGGCGACCTCGTGGCGAAGATCGAGGCATTGAGTCCCGAAGATCCCCGCCGCGATCTGAAATTTTAGGTAGATTCGGGAGACATGCGCCGGGCTTGGGGGGTGATCGCGGTCCTGCTCGTCTCGTGCGGCGGCGCGCCTCCACCGAACGCGGCGAGCACGAGCGCCCCCGCGGATGGCGCTCCTTCATCTGCAACGGGCGGCGCCGCGGCCGTCACACAAATCGATTGCGGTGATTTTCACAACTGCGCGCGCATGAGCGACGGCACGGTGCGATGTTGGGGACGCAACCGCGATGGTGAGCTCGGCGACGGCGGCGATTCGGGCGACTCGACGAAGCCGAAGACCGTGGAAGGCATTCGCGACGTCGCGCAAGTCGCGGTCGGCTCGAATTTTTCGTGCGTGCGATTCACGAACGGATTGGTGAGCTGCTGGGGCGCCGGAAAAATTCTCGGCGACGGTCAAGACGTCGCGAAACAAAAGCCGACGCCCGTCGCCGGATTGAAAGACGTCGTCGATCTCGAAGCCGGCGGCTACGTCGCGTGCGCGCGCACGTCGAGCGGCGGCGCGAAATGTTGGGGGCTCGTCGCGGTCGACAAGGGCGGGCCCGCGAGCGGTGCATCGCAAGTCTCGGCCGCCGGCGCGCACGCGTGCGTGCTCACGAAAGAAGGCGCGGTGCGATGTTGGGGCGAAGGCGCGTGGGCACCCAGCGCCGCGAGCTCGTTCTCGAAGCCGCCCGTGAGCGCGGCGAAGGCTATTTCTTCGGGTGATTCGTTCGCCTGTGTTTTGTCGAGCGCGGGCGCGGTGTCGTGCTTCGGGCGAAACGAGCAAGGCGAGCTCGGCGCGAATCCCGACGAGGACAATCACATCAAACCCATCCCCGTGCGAGCCGTCGACGGCGCGACTGCGATCGAATCCGCCGAATCGCACTCGTGCGCGATTTTGAAGAGCGGATCGCTGACATGCTGGGGCTCGAACACGGAAGGCGAGCTCGGACGAGGAACGACGACGACACAGGAGCTCGCGGGAGTCGTCAGCGGCGTGAGCGACGTCGTCGCCGTGGCGCCCGGCGCCGATCACGTGTGCGCGCGGACGCAGGACGGCAGCGTGTATTGCTGGGGCAACAACAAATACGGACAGATCGGCGACGGCACGAACGAAGCGCGGCTCACTCCGGTTAGAATCTCGTTCTGATGTCTTCGGCAGAATGGCGACGCTTCGCGGACGCGAGCGAAGCGCTCTTGGAGTCGCGCGGCAAGATCGACAAGCGATCGAAAATCGCCTTGTTTTTACGGCAAATGCGCGACGACGATGCGAAGGCAGCCGCGCTCTCCGCGCTGTATTTCTCCGGTGCGCCGTTCGCGGAGGGCGATGGTCGCGTGCTCAACGTCGGCTGGCGATTGATGTCGACGGCGGTGGCCGAGATCTCCAAAGCGAACGACGAGGTGATGACCGCGTCGTATCGCCAGCACGGCGACTTCGGCTCGAGCGCCGCCGATCTGGTCGTCGGCCACGCGCCGGCGGGCGATCCGCTCGGCATCCACGACGTCGCGCTCGCGTTCGCGTCGCTCGCCGCCACCGGCGTGCAAGCGCACAAGCTGAAGACGCTCGTCGATCTTTTTTCGCGCACGCGTCCGAACGGCGACACGAACCTCGAAGCCAAATATCTCGCGAAGCTCATCTTGGGCGACATGCGCACCGGTGTGAAGGCAGCGCTCGTCGAAGAAGCGATCGCCGAGGCCGCGAACGTGGAGCTCGCTGCGGTGCGACGCGCGGTCACCCTCACGGGAGATCTCGTTCGTGTCGCCGAGATGGCGTTCGAAGGATCGCTCGAAGCCGCCAAAATGAAGCTGTTTCATCCGCTCGGCTTCATGCTCGCGTCGCCGGCCGACAGCGTCGAGGAAGCCACGAATCGCTTCGTCGAAGTCGAGGGTAAAGTGCACGCGCAGATCGAGGACAAGTACGACGGCATCCGCGCGCAGCTGCATTTTGGAGACGCCTCCGAGCCGGGGCGCGTCGCGATTTTTTCGCGTACGCGCGGCGAGATCACGAGGAGCTTTCCCGAGATCGCGGAGACCCTCGAAAAAGCGGACACGCCGGCCATCCTCGACGGCGAAATCCTCGGTTGGGATCTCAAGGCCGAGCGCGCGCTCCCGTTCTCGTCGCTGCAAACGCGGCTCGGTCGAAAAAAAGTCACCGACGCGATCCGCAAAGAGACGCCCGTCATCTTCATGGCGTTCGATGTCCTCTTCGCCGGCGAAGCGCTCACGCTCGAAAAATCGTTGTCCGAAAGGCGCGCGCTGCTCGAGTCGATCGTGGAACGAGAGCGAGCGGCCGCAAATGCGGGGAAGCGAAATGTGATTTCACGCGGACAAATGAGCCTTTTCGACGCGCCGTCGGCTGCCCCGCCCGATCGCTTGCGCGTGTCGCCGGCGTTTCGAGTCGAGTCGCCAGCTGCGCTCGACGAGGCCTATCGCGCGGCGCGTGCCCGCGGAAACGAAGGCGTGATGCTGAAGGCGCTCGATTCGAAATACGAGCCTGGTCGTCGCGGCCACGCGTGGACCAAATTGAAGCGCGAGCTCGCGACGCTCGACGTCGTCGTCACGGCGGCAGAGTACGGTCACGGCAAACGCGCGAAGGTTTTGTCGGACTACACGTTCGCGGTGCGCGACGGCGAATCGCTCGTGAACGTGGGCAAGGCGTATTCCGGGCTCACCGATGCCGAGATCCTCGAGCTCACGAGTTGGTTTCTGGATCACACGATCGAAGATCGGGGCCACGTGCGATCGGTCGAGCCGTTCATCGTCCTCGAGGTCGCGTTCAACAACGTGATGAAATCGGATCGGCACGACAGCGGCTTCGCGCTCCGCTTTCCGCGCATCGTGCGCATTCGTCAGGACATGCTCGCCGCCGAGATCGACACGCTCGAGCGGGTAAACGAAATCTACGAAGGCCAACCCGACAAGCCGAGCGCCGAACAGGAAGTGTGACGCCGAAGAGGGCAGCAGACCTCCTCGCGATACAATTGGAAGTGGAGCGCGACAGCCCAAAATCCGTCCGGGCCAGCAAGCGAGCCCACAGGCGCCGCCCTTCTCACCGCACCTGGAAGCGCGTCCCGAGTTAGCCAGCTGATTCGGGCAGCGAAATTTAGCGCTGAAGGAACACTGCCCCCACGCATGTTGCCTTCGCTTCACGACCCGGAGCCTCCGGGCATTGGTTCGGCACGTTCTCTGCGTTGGCGGCGGCAATGCACGCACTGCCATTCGCTTTCAAGCACGCGCACCTCGCCAGTCTGAAGTTGCTTCGCAAGTTCACGGCCTCCGAGGAGCTAACGCCCGCCCGCTTCGACCTGCTCTATGCGCTTCACGTGTCGAGAGGCCGCCGTCCCTACCAATGGCGACTCGCGCAGACCCTGGGCGTTTCGCGCGCAACCATCTGCAAGATGGTCAAGGGCCTTTGTCGACTCGGCTTCCTCGAGATCAGCGCCACCAAAACAAGACGCCAACGACGCATCACGGTCACGCGCTACGGTCGCAAGAGATTTGCGCGCGTCCTCAAGGCCGTGCGCAGGCGAAAAGTCGAAGCTGCGATTCGCTACGCGTGGCGCGCCATGGAGGAGTCTCGCTTCGAGCAATGGGCCACCGTTGCGGAGCTGCTCGAAGCAACTCGCCGGTACGTTCGCGGTCTCGGCGAGTTCAGGGAGCTCTATCGTTACTTGAGCTTGTTCCGCGGCACGATCGCTTTTGCTTTCGGCGCCTCCTGCCGATGGTGAGCTCGCGGATTTTCACGCCCCGCCTCAGAATCCTCAGCGAAGCTTCCCGCCGCCCCCGCCCTTTTTTCCGCTGCCGCCGCCGCCGCCGAAGTTTTTCTTCCCGCCGCCACCTTTTCCGAACTTGCGCTTCACGTTTCCGAAGCTTCTTTTGTCGGTTTTCTGCGGCTTTTTGCCCCTTTTCTCGGGAACGAGGGTGGCGTGCCTTCCGCGACCGCGTTTCATGTCGCCGGGCTCGCGCAGCTGCCGCACCGTGCCCGCTTTCTTCGCGTAGACGGTGCGTCGCAAAATCGCGGCGTCCAAGATCTCGACCATCATGCGATCGCCGAGATCGATCGTGTCGCCGGACCGCGCGGCCACGGCGCGCAAGCCGTCGTCGTCGAGATCATAGCGGTCGCCCATGTCGTCGAAGCGGACGAGCACGTCGACGTACGGATCGTCGAGCGCGACGAACGCGCCGGTGCCGACGAGCGCGGTGACGGTGCCCTCGAACTTCTCGCCGATCTTGTCCTTCATGAAGATCGTTCGATAGAGGTCCGCGACCTCGCGCTCGACCTCCATCGACTTGCGCTCGTTCTGCGAGGATTGAAGCGCTGCTTCTCCGAGCTTTTCTTTTTCGCCTTCGGTGCGCCGCGTCTTTCCGAGCAGCTCGGCGTGCACCGCGCGATGGACGCAAAGATCCGGATAGCGACGAATGGGCGACGTGAAATGCAAATACGCTTTCGATGCCAAGCCGAAGTGGCCGATGTTCGTCACGTCGTAGGTCGCTTGCTTCATCGATCGCAAAAGCAGCGAGTTCAAGATCGGCGCGAGCGGATGATCCGCAAACGACTTCAAGAGCTCCGAGAGCTTCTTCGGATCGCTCGTCGCGTCGTCGTCGAACTCGATGCCCAGCCGCTCGCAAAGCGTCGCAAAACGCACGATTTTCTGCTGATCCGGCGGCGCGTGCACGCGGAAGATCGTAGCGATTTGCTTCGTGACCATCCACGCGGCGACCGTCTCGTTCGCTAGCAGCATCAATTCTTCGATGAGCTCGTATGCCTTCTTCACGCCTGCATCTTGCGCGCGGCGCTCGATCTTCGTGGGCAGCCCGTCTTCGCCGAGCGAGATCTTCGCCTCGGGCAAATTGAAATCCACCGCGCCGCGCTTCAAACGTCGCGCACGAAGCAGCCGCGAGAGCTCGTAGGCGACACGCAGCCCGTCGACCATTTCTTCCGCCTGTGGCTGCCGCGGCGGCACGTCCGAAAATCCGAGCGCACGGGCCACGCCTCCGTACGTGAGCTTCGCGCGGCTCTTCATGTAGCCGCGCACGAGCCGCGATTTGCGCACGATGCCCGCGGCGTCGAGCTCGACGTCGACGCACAAACACAGACGCACGACATCCGGCAAGAGCGAGCAGAGGTTCGACGACAGCGGCCGCGGCAGCATCGGTATCGCGCGATCGGGCAAGTACACGCTGCATCCGCGCGCGAGCGCTTCCTTGTCGATCTCGGTTCCGGGCAACACGTACGAGCTCACGTCGGCGATCGCGATCCACGCGCGATATCCGCCATTGTCATTTCGCTCGACCCACACCGCGTCGTCGTGATCGCGCGCGTCTTCCGGATCGATCGTAGGCAGCGGAATGTGCGTGAGGTCTTCGCGACCTTCGAGCATCGACTCGGGCACCGTCGGTCCGTAGGCCTCGGCTTCGGCGAAAGCCTCCTGCGAATGCACCTCGTCGATGCCGTCGCGCACGAGGACCTTCGCGACCTCGACGCTCAAGTCGCCCGGTTTTCCGAGAACGGCTTCGATCCTCCCGACGGGATTTTCCTCGGGGAAAATAGGGTATTTCGTGATCGTGACGACGGCGGCGTCGCCGTCTTGGCCGCTGTTGCCTTCGCCCGAAATCTTGTCGATGTCCGATTCGAGGACGATGGGCCCGCGCACGCGCGTGTCGTCGGGCTCGAGCCACGCGGAAGATCCGCGGCGGCGCAGCGTGCCGGCGACGCGCGTGTTTTTGTGTTGGGTGATTTCCATCACCTCGCCTTCGGGGCCGCGTGCGCTGCGAGAGCGCACGATGATGCGCACGGTGTCGCCGTGCATGGCGCCCGCGAGAGATTCTTGAGGGATGAAGACGTCGTCGCCAGGAGCGCCGAGCGCCGCGACGAAGCCGAAGCCGCGCGGTGCGATGGAAAGAGTGCCGGTGCGAATTTCCCCGGCGGGAAGAGATTTGTGCATGAAAGGTTTACGAGTAGTAGCGTTTCTGGCTCTTGGCCAAAGGATCTTAAAAATGGGAACCGAAAATCGAGAGCCCCGCGCGATGGCGTATTTGCTCGCGATTCCGTGTGTGACCGGCGTCGTCGCGAGCGCGATCTTGCTGGTCGATTACTTGCGGCCTCTGCCGGTCTATTGCGAAGAAGGTGGTGGCTGCGCCGCGCTCAAAAACACGGAGCTCGCGTGGCTCTTCTTCGGAATTCCGACGCCGCTCGTGGGCATCGTCGGATTTTTGATGCTCGCTTTTCTGGTGCTCCTGAAAGGGCGCGCGGCCCGCTTGATGTTTGCGTTGACGGCATCGCTCGCGGGAGTCTTCGCGGCGACGCTTCTGCGGTTTCAATTCGATAATCATGTATTCTGCAAGTATTGTGTGGTGGCCGATATTTCGGCACTGGCGTTGATGGTGGGTGCGGCCGCTCGCGCGATGAAACGATGGGATCCGCCTGGTAGCCTCGCGAAGCGCGCGCTCGCGATGAGCGGTCTCTTCGTCGTGGCGGTGGTGCCGCTGATTTTTGGCTTCACGCGCGCGATCCCGGTGCCCGAGGTGATCCGAAAAGAGATCGCGGAGACGCCGGCGGGAAAAATTACCGTGGTGGATTTCGTGGATTACGAGTGTCCGTTCTGCCGGCGGCTCGCGCCCAACCTCGCCGAGGCGCTCGCGAAGGCACACGTGCCCGTGCGCGTCGTCCGCAAGATGGTCCCGCTGCCGATGCATCCGCACGC
>JAICXU010000697.1 GCA_025934595.1 Polyangiaceae bacterium
AATACATGTATCTTACATGGATCCGCGCGTCCCTTCGCTGACGTACAAAAAGCGGTTCCTCGTATCGTTGCCGGTCGATACGAGCTTCGCGGATTTCGATGCCGTGGTCGTCGTCACTCCGCAGCCGGAAATCGACATGCGGCGTGTCGTCACCGAGGCGCGCTTCGTGCTCGATACGCGAAACGCCACCGCTCCTCATCTCGCCGCCGCCACGGCCACGGTCGTGCGCCTGTGATCAATGACGGTCCTGGACGCGCGGCGGGTTTGCGCGCTATGAGCGCTCGCGAAATGGATTTGGCGGTCTCTCCCTCGCCCGCGAACGAAGAGCAGCCCGGATTTTTCCGGCGCAATCTGAACAAGCTCGTTCTTTCGGCGATCATCACCGCCTGCCTTTTGTGGGGGCTCCACAAGAGCGGGCTCAAGATGGTGCCCGGCTGGAGCAGCTTCGCGGGCGTCTCGTGGTGGACGGTGCCGGGCTACGCGATGACGCTCGTCGTCGTGCATTATTTTCGCGCCGTCCGCTGGCGATTTTTGCTCGGCGGGGTGGCAACGGTGCCTAAGAAGCGCCTCATCACGGTGAGCTGGGTGAGCTTCGCCGCGATCCTCCTCATGCCGTTCCGGCTCGGCGAGTTCGTGCGCCCGCTGCTCATTCGTCAAAAGGGCACGAAGCTCACGATGAGCGCGGCGACCGGGACTGTCGTGGCCGAGCGCGTCGTGGATGGTCTGTATTTGAGCCTGATTTTGGCGGTAGCGCTCTTCTTCGTGCCGACCGTCCATCCGCTGCCTCGCACGGTCGTCGGCCTCGACATCAGCGTCGCGGCGGTGCGCGGGTACGGCTACTTCATGCTCGGCGTGTTCTTCACGGCGTTCGTCGTCATCGGCGTCTACTATTTCGCGCGGAGCTGGGCGCACAAGATCACGCTCGCCGTCTTCGGCATCGTATCCAAGCCGCTCGGCGAAAGGCTCGCGAGCATGGCGGAGAGCTTGGCCGACGGCCTGCACGTCTTCAGCCGCGGCGGCGACGCGTGGGGATTTTTTCTCGAGACCACGTTCTATTGGTCCGCGAACGTGCTCGGCATGTGGCTGCTCGCGTGGGGCTGCCACATCGTGCACGCCGACGGCACGGGCATCGGATTCGGCGAATCGTGCGCGCTGATGGGCATGCTCGGCATCACGATCCTCTTGCCCGGACCGCCGGGCATGCTCGGCGTCTTCCAGGCCGGCATCTACTGCGGCATGGCGATGTACTTTCCGACGCCGATCATCACCGGTCCCGGCGCGGCATACGTGTTCTTGCTGTACGCGATCCAGGTCACGTTCCAAATCTCCGCTGCGCTCTTCTCGATGATCATCGATCCGAGCTCGGTGAGGCCGCTCCGCGACGAAGAGATCGGGCCTCCCGACGACAAGCCGGCCACCTGAAACTTGGCCGCCCGAGCGCACGAGCAGTAATCCGGAGGAGTGAAAAAAGGCCGCCGGCTCGCGCTGATGTGCATTGCTTCGGTAGGCCTCGCGACGCTCGCCGGCGCGTGGCAGACCGCGGAGGCATCGAGCTCGTACGATTCGCTCTACGGCTACGATCGCACGTGGAACGCGGCGCTCCGGCTCGTCGTGGTCGATCTCTCGTTCAAAGTGAACGAGAAGGATCACGACTCCGGTTACATCCTCTTCGATTACAAATCGTCCGAGTCGGGCAACAAGGCGACGCCGGGATCGATCGAGATCGTGCGCGCGAGCGACCCCACGCAGCCCGTGCACGTGATCGCGCAGCTGCCCGCGATGCCGCGCTATCACGAGCAGGTTTTGCTGGACGAATTGGCGCGCAAGCTGCGCACCGAATACGGCGATCCGATCATCATCAAGAAACAAGCGCCCGTCGAAGACGCAGGCTCGCCCGATTCCGGCGACAATTACTGAGGACCGAGACCTCGTTCAGGATCCCGCGAGGAGCGCCGAGCCCGTGTCGGTCGCCGGCTTCGCGTTGATTCCCTTGCTGCCGACTTTGTTGCCGGCGCCGGTCGCGGGCGCGCTCGTCTGATCGCTCGGGTCTTCGCAGCACCTGAATCCGATTTGGTAGAACGAAAAATCTTCCGCGTGCGCGATCGTGCTCGGACGGCAGCGCGTCTTGACGGGGCCCCAATAGCCGCCTTTCAAAGCGCTTTTGTACGGCTTGCCGCTCTCGTTCACGACCCACTCGTCGACGTTGCCGGTCATGTCGTGGACGCCGAAGGGCGAGACGCAGGCTTCGCGCGATCCCGAGGGCTCGCCTTGCCAGAGACGCTCTGCTTCTTCGACGCGCGTCTTCGGATTCGCGAGCGCCTTTTCGTCGACGTCCGGGTGCGGCTTGTCGATGTTGCAGGCTTCGGACGAGCGCGCGTAGCCGTACGGATACGGCAGGCGCTCCTCACCTTCGCACGCGAGCGTCCATTCGCTCTCGGTGCAGAGACGCTTGCCTTCGCCGGCGCACGTGGCGCGAGCCTCGTACCAAGTCTTCATGACCATCGGATCGGCGCCGGCGCGATTCGGATACTCGTACTTGTCCATGCAGACGTGTTTGCGCACGGTTTTCGTGAGACAGGCACCGGTGGGCGCAAATTCCGCGCATCGCATTTTCGTGTCCGGATCGAGCCAGCGCAGACACTTTTGCTCGACCCACGGGCAGTAGTCGCCTTCGACGTCGATCATTCCGGACGGGCACTTCGCGGGGCCCTCCGGGCCGCCATTTTCCAGCGTATCGTGCGCCGTGGGATCGGGCGTGACCGAGATCTTGAGCGACGTCTGCATTTCGCCGGAGGGACTCGTTCGAGGCTCGCCGACATCGCCCGCCAGGCTCGCGTCGCCCCCTTGTCCGGAAGGCGCATTGGGCGCGGCCGGGGTC
>JAICXU010000030.1 GCA_025934595.1 Polyangiaceae bacterium
CCTTGCTCGGGAAATATTGATAGAGCGATCCGATGCTGAAGCCTGCGACGTCGGCGATGCGATTCGTCGTGGCTTTTTCGTAACCGTCTTTGACGAGCACGCGTTTGGCGGCCGAGAGAATCGCTTCCACGGTCTCTTGCGCGCGTGGCTGCGTCGGCAGCTTGCGGGGTCGTACATCAGGCAGACGAGGCATGATCTTCAATGTGAGCGGAAGCTCATGTTTCGTCAATGTCGCCGCGGAATTCAGCGCGAATCAGGCGGGTTCAGGGGTATCCGAAAAGCGAGTTGAGAACGTGAGCCCGGGCTCACATATTGAGAGTCGAGAGGGACGCGCATGAATCCGTTCACGACACTTCGCATGTTCCACAGCTTCTGGCTTCTGTCGCAAGACCCGAACCGCCTCGAGCAAGTCTTCGCCATCGCCGATCGCGGCGAGAACACGAAGATCTTCGAGGAGGTCGCTCGTTACGTGAGCAAAGATCCGCAAGGCGCGCGTGCGATGCGCGAGTGTCCGCGCGTCGGCGAGATGAATCTCGAAGAGCTGCGCAAGCTGCCGGAAGGTACGCTCGGGCGCGAGTTCGCCGAGCACATGATCGCGAACAATCTCGATCCGAAAGCGATCCCGATTCCCGAGATTAAGCCGGGCGAGCTTCGCTACATCAAGGCGCATCTCCGCGAGACCCACGACATCTGGCACGTCGCGACGGGCTTCCACACCGATGTCGCGGGAGAGATCGGTCTCCAGGCTTTTTATTTGGCGCAATTGCCGTCGCGGCTCTCGGCGATTTTGATCGCGATGGCGTTCATTCACCTCGCGACCAAGAACATCGAGCCCCGCGATGCGATCATGAGCGAGGTGATGCGCGGCTGGGCGATCGGCAAGAAAGCGAGGCCCTTCTTCGGCTTCGAATGGGCGAAACATTGGGCGACGCCGCTCGCCGACGTGCGCAAAATATTGGGCGTCGATCTATCGCTTCACGAAGCAAAGATCCCAGGCGAGAGCCAGACCTACGTCTACGAATCGGCCGCCTGAAACGAAAAGCGCGAGGGGAAATCCTCGCACCACCTTTGCAGAACTTCGGTGCCGAGCACGTCGGCCACGATCTCGTAGGCGGCGCGGAGCTTTTCCTTGCGCTCCGCGATCGCGCCGGCGCGGTCGGCGAGGATGCGCGCGTCCCACGCATCTTTTTCTTTTTTCGTGCGCGGATGGTGGTGCACGAATTTCCCGAAATGCGTTTCGCAGAACGCGGCGTACTCACGCGTGAAGAGCAAGAACGTGTGCCACATCTCGTCGATCGCACGCGCTTCGCTGAAGAGCGGAAGGTGCACGTCCGGATGGGTCGCACAAAGCCAAAGCCACCGCTTGGTCTCGAGGAAGATCTCTTTGGAGTCTTCGAGCGAGATGCGATGGTCTTGGGAAAAACGATGAACGACCTCCGCATTTTCGTAACGGAGCGTCTCCACCAGCGACAGCGAGCTCACGGACGCGCGTGAAGAAATAGCGCGCAGGCTTGAGCGCGTCGTGAGCCGGTGGTCAGCCGCAGCACTTGAAGTCGAGGTCCGCCTTTTTCAAGAGGCGCTCGATCAGCTCGTGCTTCGACTCGGTGTTGCGGTCTGCCTTTTTGATCGAACGATGCATGACGGCCTCCACGTGCGCAGCCTAGCCAATCTCGAGAAGATTGCCACGGCCATCACGAATTTTCGTCAGGGGCAGAGTGCCCGCGCTTCGAATAGCTAGTTGCCGAGAAGACGACGCACGCGCGAATGCTCCGCTTGGAGCACGCCGATCGCGCGAGCAAGACCGAGCTCGGAAGCGACGGCACGAAGAAGGTCCTCCGCGCCACGACCTCCCGTGACATGCACGGTGGGGGCGGGACCACGACGCGGACCGCGAGCGCCGCCGCCGCCGGACTTCTTCGTCTTCGACGTAGCGCGGACGTTGTAGACGTATGCGTCCGATAGCGCGATGCCGGCCGCCTTCGCTTTCGCAACGACCTCTTTCGCAGGTGTCGACGAGGGAAACGATCGAACGAACGCTGCTTTGGAGGTCTTGCGGCTCTTCTTTGCGGTCTTGGGCATCGGTATCTCCGGAAAAGGTTCGGCGCAGCCTACCTTCAAGTCCGGCTGGCGCGCAACACCCAACATGCAACGCGCCTGGATCTCACGGTAACCCACCTACGATCTCATGGTCGTCACGGTTCGGATCAAGGCGTGAACGTGATGCGACCGTCGCCGTGTGCCGCGTATTCCTTCATGGCGGTGGTCACCACGTCACCGTCTTGATAGGCGAGATCGTAGGTTTGGTTTTTGCGCCAAAGCTCCATCTGATCGGCGTAATGAGGTGACGCAGGATCGTAGATTGCGCCTCCAGGCAACACGTTGCGCGCGACGGGCCCATTCTTCGTGAGCTCGCATGCGAAGCGAATCGCCGGTCCTTCCGTGTACGAGAAGTCGGTGGTCGACAATCCGTGAGATCCGACATCGACGGTGCCCACGTCTCCATGACGCGGAAAGCCTTTCGGATACGTGGTATCGCCAGCGGCAGGGATGGAGGGCCCGAGCGCAGCGGAGAAGAATTTGAGGGTGAGCGTGTGGACTTGTCCCCAACGCCACGCCGTTTGATCGCTTCCGAGGCTCGCCGACAGCGCGTCGATCGCTTGAAGCGCGGCTTTCGCCGCGATGAAGCGTTTGCCCTCGACAGCGATCGTCGTGACGTCGTCGAAGAGGATCGGATCGCCGGTGGACGACGTGCCCTCCGCGAGCGTGTTCGGTTGCGTGCAAGCTCGCGCGAGGAGCTTTTCTTGGAATTCGGTTCCGACACTCACGCCGAGCGCCTTGAGCTCGTCGCCGAGCGCATCGGTGGCGAAATACGAATACCACTCGTCATACATGAGCGTCGCTTGCGAGTCCGCGATCTGCGCGGGCGTCGGGCTCGTCTCCGCGACGCCCGACGGCGTATCGAAGCTCCAGCCGTTCAGGATCGGGATCATCGCTGCGAGCACCGTTTTTTCTTGGGCGGTGGCGGCGACGGCGAGCGTCGCGACGTCGGGTGACGATCCCGGCGTATCGATCTCGGCCTTGAGCTTCGTCATCGCGTCGACGAGCGTCGGTGCGAGCGCTTGTCCCCATTCGGTCGTGGCGTCGGCTTGGATCGATTGGATGTCATCGAGCCCGATCTTGTTTCCACCCTGGGTCGCGGCCTGAATGCGTTTCGTGATGCGACCGACACGCGTCCCGGAATCGTATTGCCAACCCAAGTAGAGAGGGAGCCCGTCAGGACCGGTAGGTTGCGTGAAGAACGGGTCGTTCGTGAGGCTCACGCCGATTGGGTCGGCGTTCGCGGTGGCCAAAAATCCGGCGGTGGGGTTGTAGGCGTGAGGAATGTATTTCGGATCGAGCGTACCGACCCAATCGTCGGTGCCGTCGCCCGGCAAAATTTTCCACGGTGCGAGCGACGCGCTGGCGCGACGCGGAACACGCACGTATTGCGACCATCCGAAGTTGCCCTCGTCGTCGCCGATGACCCAGTTTTGGCCGCCGTATTCGAAGTCTTGATCGATCGCGGCGAGCGCTTCGTTCATGCTGTTCGCGCGATCGAGCCCGAACACGAATCTGACGAGCTGCGCCGGCTTGTAACCCGTATACGAAACGGCAAGCTCTTTCGGGCGTAGCGCATCGAGCCCGTCCGACGTCGCGTTGGGACGCGGAATGAGCGGTCCGTGATTCGGATCCTCATAGTAGGTCATATGGTAGGTCTTCGTGATTTTGCCGGCCTCGCCCACGCCGATGTCTTCGTTTCGCGCGACGAGCGGCACGGGTGAACCCTTGTACATCGTGCAGGGTGCGCCGCTGATGCCGGCGTCTGCGCCTGCGTCGGAGCCGTCGCACGCGACGATGTCGTCGGCATAGACGTCGGTGACGTCGATGTTGCTCACGGTGGCGCCCCACGCCGTGTGCTGCGTCATCCCCAAGATCACGCCGGGAATTCCAGGAAATGAGACGCCCATGACGTTCATCGGGAAGCCGGGATCGTCCGCATGGAAGTGCACGAGGTAGAACGTGGAGGGGTTCGTGAGCCCGAGATGCGTGTCGTTCGCGACGAGGACGTTGCCCGTCTTCGAAAGGCCTGGGCCCACGACCCAGTTGTTGGATCCTCGCTCCGGAAAGAGCTTGTGGTCGTCGCCCATGCTTTCGACGACGCGTTGGTCGTCGCGCAAGAGGTCCGCGATGTCGCGCGGCGCGCCCACGCCATGAACACCAGGTGCGCTCGCGCGTGTGCCGTCACTGCCGGTCCAACCACTGATGGTGGTGGTCGGATCCAAAGGTGAGAGGAGCTGGAGATCTTTGTTGAGGTTTTGCCGGGCCGCGTCGGCGCCGTACACCGAAGCGACCTGGGCATCGATGAGCGACGAGGTGATCTCACTGTCCGAGTCGTACGCGAGATCATAGGATTCGAGCTGCCCGAGCATGAGCGAATCGACCGGGGACCACGGCTTCGCGGCCGTGGGATCGTAGAGGAGCGCGAGGTTCCCGCCCGGCGCCGTGTATTTGCCGGCGACCAAATCCGCGACGTACGCATTCACGCCGGCCGCGTACGCGTTCACCAACTTGACGGCGGCTTTGCTCTCGTCGTCGGTCGCCGCTTGCAGCGTGTCCCATTCCTTCTGCGCGTCGGCTTCCATGTGATGCATGCGCATGCCGATGTCGGTCTGCACGGCGCCCGCACCGCCGAGAGCGCCCGCGAGCTCCGAAATTCTACCGGCCGCGAAGTGGCGCTCGAACTCGAGCTGGATGATGCGATCCTCGGCCGTGACGTAGCCCTGCACGTAGGCGACGTCCGCATCGGACTGGCCATAGATGTGAGGATTGCCCCATTCGTCGCGCACGAGATCGACGGGCGCGCTGAGAGATGGTGCGCTGATCGTGCCCGTTTGCGGAACGGAGCTCACTGCCGATGCCGCATCGACCGTGGCATCGTCGATCGACGTCTCGGCATTACCGGCATCGACGGGATTCGTCGTGAGATCGTCACCGCCGCAACCTGCTGCCTCCGCAGCGAGCGCCAATGCAACGAGCCCAATCACCGCAAACGTACGCGCACGCCTCATCGGAAAAATCCTCCGGCCGCCGTTATACACTGTAAACATCCAACGTCGAGCGCGCAGGATGCGCGCGTCTGCTGACGATCAGGCTCGCGGGAAAGGCTCGCGCGTGGCGCCTTCGGGATTCGATTCGTCGACGTCGTCGGCGAACTCTTCCCCGCCCGTCGTCACGACGAACGGGCCGCCGCGATCTTCGGGCACGTCGCTGTTCATACGATCTTCGTTGTCGTCTTCTCCGGACGTGGCCGATTCGACCACCTCTTCGCCGAGCTCCTCGGCGAGATCGTCCGTCGGCGCGCCGGGGCTGCGCTCTTCCTGCTTGCGACGTGCGTTCGCTTTCGCTTGGGTACGAAGATCTTGTGCGAGCTGCGGATTCAAATGACCGGCGCCGTCACGACGCCGTGATGCGTTCTTCGTTTTGGCGGATTTTTTTGCCGGCTTTTTGGCCGCGGATTTTTTCGCGGACGAGTTTTTCGGCGAAGCCTTTTTCTTGGCCGCCGCCTTTTTTTTCTTGGGCGCAACTTTCCGCGCGGGCGCTTTCTTCTTTTTCGGCGTCACTTTTTTCTTCGCCGTGGTAGCGCGCAGGCTTGCGCGCGTCTTGGGTGTTTTCTTCTTCGCTGCGCTTGCCTTCTTCTTCGTCTTCTTTGCGCTCATGGTGGGCAAGCCTACAAGACCTTCTCCTCGCAAGCACCGGGCGAAGTGACACGCATCAGTCGTTTCGGCTTCGATCCGGGTAGGCCTGAAGTAGCTCGCTACTCTTTCTTGTCGGCCGGTTTGTCCGCGGGCTTCGCGGCGGCTTTTTCCGCCGGTTTGGACGACGCGGAGGCCCCGGGCTTGCCATCTTCTTTCGTTGCGCCTCCGCCCGCAGCTTTGTCGTCGCCGGGATGAGCGGGTTCGTCGTCGTCTTTGTCTTCTTCGTCGTCGATGACCTCTTCGCGCTTCGCTGCCTCCTCGATCGCTTTCTCCGCGGCGTCGATGCGATCGTGCGTAGTGACGGCGGTGTATCCGATCGTGACCGCGCCGATCGCGCCGCACACGACGGAGATCATCCAAATCTTTCGACTCGCCAAGAGGAGCGCCACCGACGCGATCACGATGCCGATCTCGGCGGCGAGCTGCGCGCGCTCGTAGAGCTCCGATGCGCGCTGATGCGCTTTGACGGAGAGCTCGTAAGCCTCGGCGTCCTCTTTCGCTTCTTTCACGTCGTTCGCGTAGATTTTTTCCATCCTCGCGAAGTGCTTGATGTCGTCTTGATCGGGCGTGAGCAAATCGGCCAAATCGTCGAGCGACGCCGCGATCATGTCTTTGAGCTCCGCGGTGTCTTCGTCGTCGGAGCGTCCGGATGCGGCTTTCTTCGAACGGAGCGTCGCGTCGAGCTGCGCCTCTTCTTCTCTGCTCGGCACGAGCGCGCGCAAGATCTCGAGGTTGCCGCTGATCACACGGAGCTTCGTCGTCTCCGATTGATAGATGCCCCACTTGTTGGCTTGCTCGACCATCGTCGAGATGAGCTCGGTGCGTTCCGAGCCGACCATCGCAGCGCAGAAGGCGAGCATGACGCCGAGGAGCGCCATCGTGATGCCGATCGCTTTTCCGGGGCCTGCCTCATGACCACCGCCGTGCCCGCCGTGACCCGCGTGTCCTGCATGCTCCATCTGCTCCAACAGCTCGGTTGCGCCGCTCATCGATCGACCTTTCGGGTTGGAATGCGAGAAGGCGGCGGGCGTATCACAAGCTCAGCCGTTCGGGTCCCTCGGCGCGCATCCTCGCCGGTAGCGCGCGGCCATTTCTTCGGACAGCTTCCATTTGCGGGGCAAAATGGCGCGTATTCGCGGGCGGACCGCGCGGCTTGACCGTCGATCGCGCGCACGAAAGACTAAAGAGATGTCCAGCAAGCCACCGCAGTCGCCAAGTCGGCAACCGCGGCCGCTCTATCACCTTGACGACGACGACGGCGAGGCCACGCGAGTCGGCGTCATCGAAATTCCGAAAGCGACGGCGAAAGACCGCGCTTATCTCATCGTCCTCACCGGTGAGGGCGTGGGCTCCATGTTCCGCATCGAAGGCGAATCGATCATCGGTCGTTCGGGCACCGCCAACGTGCGCCTCAACGACGACGGCGTCTCGCGTCGTCACGCCCGCTTGGTGCAAACCGGATCGTCGGTCGTCATTCAAGATTTGAAGAGCGCGAACGGCACGTTCGTGAACGACGAGCCGGTCACGGAACGCACGCTGCGCGATGGCGACAAGATTCGGATCGGATCTACGTCGATCCTCAAATTTTCGTACCACGACGATCTCGAAGAGAGCTTCCAGCAGCGCATGTACGAAGCGGCGCTCTACGACTCGCTCACGCGTGCGTTCAACAAAAAATATCTGCTCGAGCGCCTTCCGACCGAGCTCGCTTACGCGAAGCGCCACGGCTCCGCGCTTTCACTGTTGATGTTCGACGTCGACCACTTCAAGAAGGTCAACGACAGCTACGGTCACCTCGCGGGCGATTACGTGCTCATGCGCCTCGGAAAGATCACGCAAGCCGCGATCCGCACCGAGGATTTGTTCTCACGATATGGCGGCGAAGAATTCGCGATCGTCTCGCGCGGTGTCGAGCTCGCGAAGGCCGGTGTTTTCGCCGAACGTCTCCGGCTTTTGGTCCAGACCACCGACTTCGATCACGACGGCACGCGCATTCCCGTGACGATCAGCATCGGCGTGGCGGCGCTTCCCGAGATCGCGGTCGACACCGTCGAAGACTTCATCGCCGCCGCCGATTCGGCCTTGTACGCGGCGAAGCGAAATGGGCGAAATCGAGTCGAGCTGAAACGGTAGCCCGGTCGCGTTGCGCGATCGCGCCTTGACCGCGCGCGAAAACGCCGTAAAAACGGCCTCGTCGTGGATCGCGCTCGTTTCTCCAAGCTGGCTTCGTGGGCGCTCGTCTACACGCTCGCCGTCGTGCTCTGGGGCGCGTACGTGCGCGCGAGCGGATCGGGCGCGGGATGCGGCGCGCATTGGCCGCTTTGCAACGGCGAGGTGATCCCGCACACGGGACGCATCGAGACGCTCATCGAGCTGTCGCATCGCATCACCGCCGGATTGTCGGTCGCGTTCGGTGCGGCTGTCGCGTTCTTCGGCGTGCGTCTTTATCCGAAACGCCATCGTGTGAGGCGCGCCGCCATCGCATCGTTCGCGTTCGTCATGGGCGAGGCGCTCATCGGTGCCGCGCTCGTTCTCTACAAGCTCGTGGCCCACGACGACTCGATGCAGCGCGCCATCAGCATGCCGCTCCACCTCGTGAACACCTTCTTCTTGATGGGCGCGCTCGCGATGACGGCGTGGTGGTCGCGCGAAAAATCGCCGAACGCGATCACGATGCGCAAGCAAGGCGCCCTCGGCGTGCTCCTCGTGACGGCGCTCGTCGCCGTGCTTCTCGTCGCCACGAGCGGCGCGCTCGCGGCGCTCGGCGACACTTTGTTTCCGCCGCAATCGGTGACGGGCGCGCTCACGCAAGATCTGTCGGGCGGCGCGAATGCGCTCGTGCGTCTTCGTTTGCTCCATCCGCTCTTCGCGCTCCTCGCGGCGGCAGCGACGATGGCAGCCGCGACCACGGCGCGCTTGCTTCGGCCGAACGAGGAGACGCGGGTTCTCTCACGCGTCGCGATCTTGCTTATTTTCAGCCAAATCGGCGCGGGCCTCGCGAACGTCGTGCTCCTCGCACCGGTGTGGATGCAGCTCGTGCATCTCTTGCTCGCCGAGTGCACGTGGGTGTCGCTCGTGCTCCTCGCCGTCGCCGCGCTGTCGGCCGAAAAACCGTCAGCCGCCTTGCTCGAGCAAATCCAAGAACGGGCCCGGGCCTAGAAGCGACGTCCCACCGTCGACGAGAAGGCTCGCCCCCGTGATGAAGCTCGCCGCGGGTGAAAGTAGATACGTCACCGCTTCACAGATTTCGTGGATGTTTCCGTAGCGGCGCATCGGCACGCGCTTCTTGAGCATGTCCTCCGCGCCGCCGGGCGCGAGGCGCGACATTCCTTCAGTGCCTTCGATGGGTCCGGGCGCGACGGCGTTCACGCGAATGCCGAAGCGGCCCCATTCGAGCGCGAGATCGCGCGTGAGCTTTTCGATGCCGGCTTTCGCCGCGCCCGCATGACATTGCAGCGGCGTCGCGATCTTCGCTTGCGTCGCCGTGATGCTCACGATCGCGCCCTTCGTTTTGGAGAGATACTCGAAGCACGCGCGCGCCAAGTTGAACGTGCCGCAGAGATCGATGTCGATGACGGCGCGAAATCCATTCGCGCTCAGCGTCGCGGCGGGCGCGAGGAAATTTCCGGCCGCGCTCGCGACTGCGAAATCGATGCCGCCGAATCGATCGACCGCCATTTTTACGGCATTTGCGAGCGCATCGTACTGGCGAACGTCCGCGGAAGCGGCGAGCGCTTTGCCGCCGTCCGCTTCGATCTCTTTCGCGACGTTCTCGAGCTTCTCGAGCGTGCGCCCCACGAGCGCGACGCTCGCGCCCTGTTTCGCGAGACGCTTCGCGATGCCAGCGCCGATGCCGCTGCCGCCACCGGTGACGATCGCCGTTTTGTTTTCGAAGAGGCCGGGAACGAACACCGATTGCATGAAGGACGACTACACCGCGGGAGCCTCCATGCGAAACACCTTTCGCCAGAGCGGATAGCTCCAGAAAAGAAAAACGACGTGGCTCGTCACGAGGCGCACGAGCCAATACAGATGCGCCGACTGCGGAGCGGCGCGGAGCACGAGAGCGTAGAGAAATCCATTGAGCGCCAGCGCGACGACCTCGACGAGCGTGTAGCCCACCACGTGCCGCTCGATCGATCCCTCGTTCGCTCGAAACGCAAAATGACGGTTGCCGAAGAAATTCACGATGCCGCCCGCGACGAGCGCCGGAACGTTCGCGGCCTCGGGCGAGAGATGAAGCGCCGCGACGCAAATGGTGAGCACGCCGAGATCCGCGAGCGGCGCCGCGCCACCCGCACCGCGCGAGCGCGCGAGCTCGAAGATGCGCGCGGGCGTCCATTTCTCGCGAGCTCTCGGATCGCCCATGCTCACAGAACGAAGTGCAAATGCGAGGCCATCCTCACATTTCGAAAATGGCGCGGGATCGCGCATTTTTGCCTGCGAAATGCGCTTCACATGTGAAGCGCTTTGAACCTACGCGACGCCTGCCGCGAGAACGAGTAGGGATAGCGCCATGGCGCAAATGACACCGCCGACCTCGGAGCAGGCCAACCCGACGCTCGGTCGCAACGCTCGCGCGGGCAGACAGACCGAAGACGAAAAGCTGCTTCGATCCGATCAACGCATTCCGATCGATTTCACGCGCACCGATCCGTGGCGCGTGCTCCGCGTGCAAGGCGAGCTCGTCGCCGGCATCGACGCGCTCGCGCACGTCGGGCGTGCCGTCACCATTTTCGGATCCGCGCGCATTCCCCGCGGCGCCCCGTTCTACGAGGCCGCGCGGCTTCTCGGCCGGCGCCTTGCCGACGCGCAATATGCCGTCATCACGGGAGGCGGCCCCGGCATCATGGAAGCGGCGAACCTCGGCGCGCACGAAGGTGGCGGAAAATCGATCGGCTGCAACATCGAGCTTCCATTCGAGCAGTCGTTCAATCCGTACGTGAACGTGCCGATCAACTTTCGTTACTTCTTCGTGCGCAAAACGATGTTCGTGAAATACGCCGACGCATTCGTGATTTTTCCCGGCGGCTACGGCACGCTCGACGAGCTCTTCGAAGCTCTGGTCTTGATCCAAACGAGCAAGCTCGGACACTTTCCGATCGTGCTCTTCGGCGTCGAATATTGGCGCGGCCTCGTCGATTGGATTCGGACGACGCTGCTGCCCGCATCGGCCATTTCTCCGGGCGATCTCGATCTATTGAACGTCACCGACGACGTCGAAGAAGTGCTTCGCATCGTGATGGCGCCGCCCGTCGTCGACTCGCAGCACCTGCCGGACGACGCGCTCCGATGAGTCGTCACGGACCCGACGCCCACATGCTCGCGCGCATCGCCGAAGAGGTGATGCGAGACATGAAGTTTTTGCCGTATCCGCCGCAAGACGCGATCGACCAAGCGGCGAACGTGCCGGACGCGCCGCACGCCGACGGCATCGTCGATCTCAGCAAGCTCCCGTGGACGTCGATCGACAATCCGGAGTCGCGTGATCTGGACCAGATCGAGGTCACCGAAAAAATCTCGGACGGCATTCGGCTCTTGGTCGGCATCGCGGACGTCGATGCGTTCGTGCCCGACGGCTCGCCCATCGATCGCTTCGCGCACGCGAACACGACGAGCGTGTACACGGGCGTGCGCACGTTTCCGATGCTGCCCGATCGCCTTTCGTTCGACGCGACGTCGCTCCTCGCGGAACGCGCGCGCCTCGCGATCGTGTTCGAGACGATCATCGGAAGCGATGGTTCCATCGGCGCCCACAAGAATTACCGCGCGCTCGTGCACAATCACGCGAAGCTCGATTATCCGTCGGTGAGCGCTTGGCTCGACGGAGGCCCGATCGCAAATGGTCTACAAAATAAGGCGGATTTGCAGTCGCAGGTGCGCATGCAAGACGAGCTCGCGAACGTGCTCCGCGAAGCACGCCGGCGCGACGGCGCGCTCGATGTCGACACGGAGCAAACGCGACCGGTGGTCGAAAACGGCGAGGTGACGGCGCTCGTTCCGCAAAAACAAGATCGCGCCGGGCGCATCGTCGAGGAGCTGATGATCGCGACGAACCGCGCGGCGGCGCGCACGCTCGACGAAGCGAAGTCGCCGTCGATTCGTCGCGTGGTGAAGCAACCCGAGCGTTGGCAGAAGATCGCCCTCTACGCGGCGCAGCGCGGCGTGAAGCTGCCGGCCACGCCGAGCTCGATCGAGCTGTCGAAGTTCGTCGAGAAAATGCGCGCGGAGCGTCCCGCAGAGTTTCCCGAGATTTCGCTGGCGATCGTGAAGCTGATGGGACGCGGCGAATACGTGTCCCACGCGCCGGGCGCGCAAGAGATCGGTCACTTCGGTCTCGCGACCATGGAGTACACGCATTCGACCGCGCCGAATCGTCGCTACGTGGATCTCGTCACGCAGCGCATCGTGAAGAAGCTCGGTCGTGGCGCGGCCTATTCGCTCGATCGCCTGACCGAGATCGCGGCGCACGCATCGGAGCGGGAAGCGTCGGCGGAAAAAGTGGAGCGACGTGTCCACAAGTCGGCCGCGGCGAGTCTTTTGAAATCGCGAATCGGCGAGAGATTCCAAGGAATCATCACGGGCGCGGCCGACAAAGGCGTCTTCGTGCGGCTCTTTCATCCGCATGCGGAAGGCAAAATCGTAAAAGGTCAGCAAGGCCTGCGCGTCGGCGACAAAGTCAC
>JAICXU010001093.1 GCA_025934595.1 Polyangiaceae bacterium
GCCCCCGGATCGAGGCGGATCCGAGGGCGCAGGAGCTTCGGGAGGACGAAGCTCGAAGTCAGTCGTCTTCGACTTCCGACGGGTCGTACTCGTCGTGTTGATCGTCGAACAGCATGTCGCTTCCGTTGAACGTCGACTCTTGAATCAGGTCGTCGAGCGAGAAGCCGACTTTGGTCTGATTGATCAGCTCTTCACGCTCGAACTCTTCGATCGAGCGGTAGTTCTTCGGAATGCCCATGGTCTCGTTCTCCTCCAATCTAAGAAATGCGTGCACTATGCACATAAAATGAAATCGGATGGACCGTGGCGGCGCGCGCCGGCGAGCCCGCGATCCAGAACGAGCGAACGGGCGATGGCTCCCGTTCGTTCGATGGACAGACGAGGGCTTGGCGCAGCTTGGACCGCACGGACATGACGCTTGCCTTTCGGAATGCCGGGAAAAATCCGCTCTTGACTTTGTCTAGACGACTTTTCCCTACATCTGCCGACACCATACCACCCGACTGAGCGATGCCAAAAAAACGCGCACAAAAAAATCACGTCGCTGGGGGTGTCCATCCCGCGTGAACTTCGGTTACATGGCTTGTCCTCGGCATGGCGAAGCACGCGAAAGAGAAGTCTCACGAAGGAACGCGAGTCATCGCCGTCGTGAATCAAAAAGGCGGCGTCGGAAAAACGACGACAGCGGTGAACCTCGCCGCGAGCCTTGCAACGGCAGAGCAGAAGACGCTCCTCTTGGATCTGGATCCGCAGGGCAACGCGAGCTCGGGCGTCGGCATTCGGCCGCGCTCGGTGGAGCGCAGCGTGTACGACGTTCTCATCGGACGCGCGACGCTCGACGAGGTGACGCTGCCGACCGACGTCGCGAATTTGTTCGTGGCGCCGGCCACGCAAGATCTCGTGGCAGGTGAGATCGAGCTCGTCGACGAGGCCGATCGCGCGACGCGCTTGCGCAGCGCGATCGAGAAGAGCGCAGCGGGATACGCGTTCGTCATCATCGACTGCCCCCCTTCCCTCGGGCTCCTCACGTTGAACGGCCTCACCGCCTCCGATCGCGTGATCGTTCCGCTCCAATGCGAGTACTACGCGCTGGAGGGCCTCACGCATTTGATGGCCACGATCGATCGCATCAAGAACGGCATGAATCCGAAGCTCGAGATCGAAGGCATCGTGCTCACCATGTTCGATCCGCGGAACAACCTCGCGCATCAAGTCGCCGACGAGGTGAAGAAGCACTTCTTCGTGTTCGACTCGGTCATCCCGCGAAACATTCGGCTGTCCGAGGCGCCGTCGCACGGCAAGCCCGTCATATTGTACGACGTGCAGTCGAAGGGAGCGCAGGGCTACCTCTCGCTCGCGAAAGAGGTCCTCACCTCACGGGCGTCCGGCGCGCGCACTCAGGAAGGGCCAGGCGCGTGAGCGCGAAACGTGGGCTCGGCCGCGGGCTCGATGCGCTGCTTCCCGCCGCGCCGCCGTCGTCGAATTACGGGGAAAAAAGCGTCTTTTCGTGCGCGATCGAGAAGATCGTTCCGCAGAAAGGACAGCCGCGCCGTCACTTCGAGCCCACGGCGCTGAAAGAGCTCGCGCATTCGATCTCCGAGCACGGATTGATCGAGCCGATCGTCGTTCGTCGCGTCGGAGCCGGCGGAAC
>JAICXU010001134.1 GCA_025934595.1 Polyangiaceae bacterium
AAGGCCTCGAGCTCGGCGCGTATCGCTTCACGAAATATCTCACCGGCGATCGCAAACCGAAAGAGACGCTCGAAGACGTCACGCTCCTCACGACGAAAAAAGTCGGCGCATCGGCAAAGAAAGACATCGAGGCCGGTCAGGACGTCGGACACGGCGTGAACGTCGCGCGCGATCTCTCGAACGAGCCGCCGAATTTCATGACGCCCGCGCAGATGGCGACCGAATCGCAGAAGGTCGGAAAAGAAGGTGGCCTCAAGGTCACCGTCTTCGACTTCAAAGAGATCCGAAAGCGCGGCATGCATCTCATCGACGCCGTCGGTCGCGGCAGCGCGAACGAGCCGCGCCTCATTCACATCGCGTACGTGCCCGCGAAAAAGGCGAAAAAGAAGCTCGTTTTCGTCGGAAAAGGCATAACGTTCGACACCGGCGGCATCAGCATCAAGCCCGCCGCCGGCATGGGCGAGATGAAGCACGACATGAGCGGCGCCGCGAACCTCGTCGGTCTCATGGCCGCCGTCGGAGCGATGAAGCCCGCCACCGAAGTGCACGCGATCATGGCGTGTGCGGAGAACATGCCGGACGGCAACTCGTATCGCCCGGGTGACGTATGGGGATCGCTCGACGGCAAATCGGTCGAGATCGTGAACACCGACGCGGAAGGTCGTTTGGTGCTCGCCGACGCGCTCGCGTATGCGCGCGAATTGAAGCCCGATCTCATGGTCGACAATGCCACGCTCACCGGCGCCATCGTCGTCGCGCTCGGCACGACCTGCTCCGCGTACTACGCATCGAACGAAGCGACGGCGAACGAGTTCGGCGGCGCCGTGAAGCAAAGCGGCGAACAAATGTGGCGCATGCCGCTCCTCGAAGAGCTGCGCGATCAATTGAAGAGCGACGTCGCCGACTTGAAGCACACGGGCGATCGCTGGGGTGGATCGATCTCGGCCGCGCTCTTCTTGCGCGAGTTCATCGGCGACACGAAAAATTGGGTCCACTGCGACATCGCGGGCCCGATGGCCGCCGACCGCCCGCGCAACTGGGACGTCAAAGGCGCGACCGGACACGCCGTGTTGACGTTCATCGCGCTCGTCGAGCGCGCCGCGAAAAAATAGCTACAACAGGGCGCATGAAGTCGCCTGACCTGCCGCCCATCGCCCGACGCGCGCGCGACGTACCGTTCGACGCGCTCGCGCGAAAGCTCACGCGCATCATGGGCGCCACGATCTCCGACTTTCGCATGGTCGAAGAAGGCGATCGCATTTTGGTCGCGGTCTCCGGCGGCAAAGACAGCTACTCGATGCTCCATCTCCTTCGCGAGATGCAGCGGCGCGCGCCGATCTCGTTCGAGCTCAAAGTCGTCAACGTCGATCAAGGCCATCCCGGCTATCCCGCGCAGACCCTGCGCGATTGGATGGCGAAAGAGCAGTACGATTTTCGAATGATCGAGGAAGACACGTACTCGGTCGTCACGTCGAAAATTCCGGAAGGCAAAACGTACTGCTCGCTGTGCTCGCGCCTTCGTCGCGGCATTCTCTATCGCACCGC
>JAICXU010000820.1 GCA_025934595.1 Polyangiaceae bacterium
CCATCAGGTGGCTCACGGTGAGGCGGCGCCCGCTCTTCGCTCGGAAATCGGCGATGTAGCTCATCGCTCGATCCATGCGGAGCTCCATCGTTCCGTACACCGATGGGTCGAAGGCGTGCTGCCACGTGCCGATGGCGATTTTTCGAAAGCTCGAAAGGTCAGTCTTCTTGACGAGGTCGAGATTGGGCATCTTTCGAGAGCCAAAGTACCAAGATTACGGCCCCACTGCGTGCTATCGTCCCAGCCCCCGTGTCGCCGGAAGACGATCGTGCCCCGAGCGCCGAGGAGCGCGCAGAGCGTGCCGAGCTGGCGCTCAAGCAACTCACCGACCTCACGTTGGCGCTCTCGGCCACCGCGTCGGTGAAGGAGGTCGGCGAGCTCGTCGTCGATCACGCGATCCGCAACGCACGCGCCGACACGGCCACGCTCTACCTTTTCGACGAGATCAGCCACGAGCTCGTGCTCGTCGCGCATCGTGGCGTTGCGCCGGAGATCATCGAACGGATTCGCGTCGTCAGTGAAACGGAGGGAAATCCGGGCACGTTCGAGTCATTCATCGCGCAGCGCGCCATCTGGAACGAGACGGCGAAGGACTACGCGTCGCGCTTTCCCCATCTTGCCGAAGCCGAAGCCACCGGCCCGCGCGCGAAAGCCTTTTGGAGCATTCCGCTGGTCGCGGAAGGTCGCCCCTTCGGCTTGCTCGGTGTCGGCTACTACGACGAGCGGAGGTTCTCGGATTACGAGCGCGCGCTCATCGACACGTTCGCGAAGCAGTGTGCGCAAGCGCTGCTCCGCGCACGGCATCGCGAGGGCGAGATCGCGACACGCCAGTGGCTCGCGACGACGCTCGAGAGCATCGGCGACGCCGTCATCGCGACCGACACCCTCGGTCACGTCACGTTCATGAATGCCGTCGCTTCGGATCTGACGGGATGGTCGCAAGACGACGCTCGCGGGCAAAAGCTCGAGCGGGTGTTCGACATCCTCAGCGAAGAGACGCGCGTCGCCATCGAAAGCCCGGTGCGCCGAGCTCTCCGCGAGGGCAATATCGTCGGGCTCGCCAACCACACCGTCCTGCGAGCGAAGAGCGGCAAAGAAATTCCCATCGACGACAGCGCGGCGCCGATTCGAGATACGCACGGAAATGTCTTCGGCGTCGTGCTCGTCTTTCGCGATGCCGTGGACGAAAAACGAGAGATGGCGCGCCGAGATTTTCTCGCACGTGCCGGCATCGCGCTCTCGACGTCGCTCGATTATCGCACGACGCTCGCGGCCGTCACGAAGCTCGCCGTTCCTCGGCTCGCCGACTGGTGCACGATCGACATCGTCGAGCCCGGTCATCAGGCGCCGAAGCAGATCGCTCTTGCTCACGTCGATCCCTCCAAAGTCGAGTGGGCGCGCGCGCTCGCCGAACGATATCCGCCGGACCCGAACGCGCCACGCGGCGCTGCCAACGTGATTCGCACGGGGAAATCGGAGCTCTATTCGGAGATCCCGCGCGAGCTTCTCGAAGCCGGTGCGCAAGACGCGGATCACCTTCGGATCATCCGGGAGCTTCGATTGCAGTCGGCGATGGTGGTCCCTCTGCGCGGCCGCGAAGAAACGCTCGGCGCGATGACCTTCATTTACGCGGATTCAGGCCGGCACTACGCCGAGGACGACATCGCGTTCGCCGAAGAGTTCGCTCGACGCGCGGCGATGGCGATCGAAAACGCGCGCGCTTTGCAACGCGCGGACGAAGCCCACGAGCGCGAGCGTCTCTTGCGAAACCAAGCCGAGCTCGCGAACCGCTCGAAAGACGAGTTCTTGGCCACGGTCTCGCACGAGCTGCGCACGCCGCTCAACGCGATCCTCGGATGGACCGTCATCCTGCGCGAAAAAAAGCCTCCGGCGGAGATCGAGCAAGGGCTCGCGGTCGTCGAGCGCAATGCACGGCGGCAGGCGCGGCTCATCGAAGACATCCTCGACATCTCGCGCATCATCAGCGGCAAGCTTTCGCTCACGCTTCGACCGACGAAGGTCAAAGACGTGATCGACGCAGCGATGGATGCCGTGAACGCGGCCGCGCGCGCAAAGGGAGTGCGGCTCGAGATCGATGGAGAGGTCGACGCGACGCTCCACGCAGACGGCGATCGCCTGCAACAAGTCGTGTGGAACCTCCTTTCGAATGCCGTGAAGTTCACGCCGAAAGGGGGCCGCATCGTGCTCCGCGCATATCGCGACGAATCGGACATCTGCATTTCCGTCGCAGACTCCGGCGAAGGCATTCCGGAGAAGACGTTGCCGCACGTCTTCGAGCGATTTCATCAAGCCGACGCGTCGACGACACGAAAGCAAGGCGGGCTCGGTCTCGGGCTCGCGATCGTCAAGCAGCTCGTC
>JAICXU010000311.1 GCA_025934595.1 Polyangiaceae bacterium
CGATGAGGCGATAGTAGACCTGGACGGGCAGAGCGATGCTGAGCTCCGTTCGCTTCATCATCACGGGGACCGGGAAAAAATAGCCATTTCCCGCGATCGATACCGAGCCTCGCACGACCGCCGGAAGCGCGCCCGCGGCGAGGAGGAGCATGCCCTCGCGCGCGCGCCGCGCCGCAAAAAAGAGAACGGCGACGGCACCGACCACGAACGCACCTTCGTACCGAAATGCGACCGCGCCGGCGGCGGCGACGTAGAGCCACGCATTCTTCTCGCGAGTCGCGATGCTTCGCGCGCCGAGCACCGCGACGAGAACGGCGAGGGCGGCGTGCAGCGTATGCTCCATGCCCGAGAGCGCGAGCGGGACGATCGGAAGAGCGAAGCAAGTGACGAGCGCGAGCAGCGGGGCGCGACGCGAGCCATGCGCGTCGTACGCGCGCTCGGCGATCGCGAAGAGCGCGACCGCCGCGACGGCGTTGAAGACGAGCGGCGCCCAAGCCTCGACCGACGCGAACCGCGCGAGAACGAGAAGCCAAGGCCACGCGATCGACGAGGAAGCGGAAAAGAGCGCGCGATCATGGCCGCCCGATTCCACGAAATGTTTCGCGGCCGCGAGGTGAATGTACGCGTCGTCGAGGGGATAGACGTACGAGCCTGCCGTCCTCGTGCGCGCGACGAACGCCGTGAGGAAGATGCCTGCGAGAAGAACGGCGCCGCAAGCAACGCGTGCGGCGAGCCTCGACGAGGGACGCGCGCCCTCCGAGGCTTCCTCAGTGGGGAGACCAGACGGGGTGACCGGAAAATAGGCCATCGTGGACCCCGACTTGGTACGCCATGAAGAGGCCGAAGAGAACACTCATGACGCCCGTGGCGTGCGCCATCCAGCGGTGCGTGCGCTCGGATCGGTGCGCGGTGGCAGCGAATGGAACCGCGATCGCGGACGTCATCAGCGTCATACCGACGACGGTGCCGAGCGAGAAAATGACGAGATACGCGAGCGCTGCGCCGACGTCGCGCACCGCCGCCACGACGAGAAGCGCGATCGCGGCCGATCCCGCGAGGCCGTGCACGAGGCCGACGAGCAGCGGACGCGCCGCCATTCCGGCGCGCGAGCGCTTGACGAAACCAGCCAAATTCAAGCCTCCGAGCAGCACCAACATGACGGCGACGAAGAGCTCGAGGGTGAGCCCGAGACGCGGCGGAATGACGACGCCGAAGAGGACGATCGCTCCGCCGACGAGAAGCAGCGTGACGGTGTGACCGAGGCCCCAGAGCGCGCCGACCCAACCCGCCGCGCTCCATTTTTTTTCGCGCGACACGATCGTCGAAACGGCGACGACGTGGTCGGGGTCGGTCGCATGACGCAGGCCGAGCACGAAGCCGAGCACGAGAAGAGGCAGCGCGGTCACGGGGGCATGTGTAGCACGAATTTGAAGAAACGTAGCACTCGCCCATTCGCGAAACCGGACGAGCGCGGGCAAAAGTTGGCCCCTCGGACGCCACGGAGCGAAGGTGAGGTACCCATGAAGGCCCTCCCGAATTCGTGCTGCGCCGTTTGCGACATGTCCGACGCGCGCGGTCTGACGACGACCCGACTCTCGACCGGTGAGCTCGTGATCGTCTGTGGAAATCACGAGCTGATGTACAAGCGCTCGAGCAAGACCGTGGCGTCGCGTTCGGAGCTACGTGCGATGCTCCGCGATCGGCGCCGCTCGTACGATCGTCGCTCCTTGCAGATCGACGAGCTCGGCGCGCAGCTCTCCGAAGCGTTCTCGGACGAGCGCCGCGCCGCGAGCGATCGCCGCCGCTGAAATCGGCTCTCGTCACGGCGGCGCCCGCGCGCGCCATCTCGAAAAAAATCCTCCCGTCACCACATCGAGCGATGCCTCCGCGTCCGACATGCGCATCGTCGCATCTAGAGACGCCGGCGCGTCTTCCGGCAGCGAGTGCAAGTCGACCCAAGCGCGCTGCCATTCGGACAGGACCGCGAGCACGTGCGCTGCGATTCGCGCGCGAGCGTCGACGCGTTCGAGCTTGAGCCTTTCGATCGACGGCTCTTCGTTCGAATACACCAATCGATCGAGCTTCCACGTGAGGCGCGCCTCGAACAAATTCTCGACGCGATCCGGATAGGCCACCGAGTACGTGATGTCGGCCGGCGTCGGACCGTAAATCTCGTCGTCGATCTTCCGCGCTGCGCGCACGTGCACCTCCGGCAAGAGCGCGCTCGAATGCGTCCGCGCGAGCATGCCTTCGAGATGATCGTCGTCGGTGCCTAGCCCCGTCGCGCGCCACGCGGCTGCGACCATGTTCTTCGCGACCTCGCGCGTGACCGGCAAGCGGAGTGGAACAGCGAGCGGACGCGGCGCGACTCCCGCGACCGGCTCCGCGCGAGCGCACACGCAATAGAGGAGCGCGCCGGCAACGAGAAGAAACGCAAGGACGAGCGGTCGCATGCGCGCGTGACAATCCAAGCCGCGTGCCTCGCAAAAGCGCCATTTTTACGGCAGTTCGTGAGACGCCGGCTGTCCCCGACAAAAATCGGGTGGCCCCGGACAATCGGGCTAGTGCGCAGCGGCGGATGCCCGTGTCGGCTTCGCGTTCCACAGGCGGCTCGCGAGGTAGATGCCGATGATCGCGACGGGGACGATCGCGCACGGCCACGTCCACCAGTTCGCAGCGACCTTCGTGGCGTCACCGCGCGGCAGGACGAAGCCGAGCACCTTGGCTTGCGCCGTCACGCCGAGGTAAACGAAGCCGTCGATGATGCCGATCGCGATGCCCGCGTTTTTCTTGCCGCCGAAATCCATGCTGGCCGTGCCCGACAGCATGCCGTGGACACCGATGATCGACATGAAGATGCCGACGGCGACGAAGCCGAGCAGCGGGCTCGTGAGGAGGGCGATCATCACGAGCGAGAGCACGATGACGACGCCGTAAAATACGGTGGCGACCGGGCCGCGTCGCGATCCGAACACGCGGTCGGAGATGATGCCGCCGACGACGCCCGACGTGATGCCGGCGCAGCACGTGAGCACGCCCCAGTGATCGGATGCGAAGCCGGCCGTGTGCGTGAAGTCGGCGAACTTCAAATACCAGCTCATGACCGCATCGCGTACGAATCCGCTGCAAAACTCGACGCACGCGATCGTGACGATGACGGGATTTTTGAACATCTTCTTGAAAATGACGAGCGCGGGAAGCCGCTCGCCGTCGTCGCCGCTCGATGCGTCGCCGGTGTCGAAGTCGTCGAAGCCGGCGAGCGTCGGCGAATCACGCACGAGAAGAACGTCTGCGATCGCGAGGACGGCGAGGATCGCGGCCGGAACGAAGAACACGTAGGGCAGCGGCTCGTTTTTCACGATCCAGTGGCCCCAATCGAACGCGAAATAAAATCCGAGCGAGATCAAGATGCCGAACACGCCCGAGAACGTTCCGCGCTCGCGTACGTGGAACCACGCGGAGTTCACCTTGATGATCGAGACGGCGCCGAAGCTCTGGAAATACATGTTCAGCGCGTAAAGGAGCGAGAATGGCCCGACCAAGCTCGTCGTGGCGCTGCTCTTCGTGAGGATCACACCGATGAGGAGGTTCATCAGGCACGAGCCGGCGGCGGCCACGATGATCGTCTTGCGGCCTCCGAAGCGATCGGTGAGCGGCCCGTTGAACCAGAACGAGAGGCCATACGTGATCGAACCGGACGCGATGATCGTCCCGAACTCTTGATTCGAAAGGCGGCTGCCGAGCGCGGCCGCGCACACCGTCATGTTGTAGCGACCCATGTAGAGGAACGCGTACGTGAGACCGACGGTCAGCCAGTTTTGTCGGCGGCGCCGGTCGTAGCCGGGCTTGTGACCCAAATCGATCTTCGGAAGCCTGCCCACGACCACCGCGACGACGGCGAGAAGCAAAAAGATCGGGGCAAGCTTGTTGATCCAGCCGGGCATTCCCGCGGAGCATCGCACATCTCAGCTCTTTCCGGTGACGCGCGGTCTAGCTATCCTCGGACGAGCATGCGACACGCCGATCTGCTCGCCGAAGTTCCGATGTTCGAAGGGCTCACCGACGCAGACCGAGAAGCGCTCGGAACGAGGCTCACCGAGCGCAACGTGGCGGCAGGTCAGGCCGTCTTCGCGAAAGGCGATGCGGGCTCGTCGATGTACTTGGTGCTCTCGGGATCGGTGCAGATTTTCTTGCCGTCCGAAGACAAGGAAGCGCCACGCGTCGTGCTGAAAGACGTGCGCACGGGCGAATATTTCGGCGAGCTCTCCTTGTTCGACGACAAGCCGCGGTCCGCGAGCGTCGAGGCTACCGTCGACACGACGCTGCTCGAGCTCACGCGCGAGGAATTCGCGGAGGCGCTTTCGAAATCGAAAACCGCCGCGCTTTCGATCTTGAGCGAGATGGCCGAGCGCCTGCGCGTCACGAACGCGATGCTCGGCGAGCGCGCCGCGAAAGACGTCGTCAAAGAGATCGAAGAAAATCTCACGTGGGGTCAGCGTCTCGCCGACAAGGTCGCGGAGCTGAATGGCAGCTGGGCGTTCATCCTCTTCTTGCTCGGCATCACCGTCGTGTGGGCGGCCGTCAATCATTACATCCCGCATCCGTTCGACGATTATCCGTTCGTGTTTTTGAACCTCGTGCTCGCGATCCTGGTCGCGCTCCAGGGCCCGCTCATCGTCATGAGCCAAAATCGGCAGACGTTGAAGGATCGCGCGCAAGCCGAGACCGACTTCCGCGTGAACTTGAAGAACGAGGTCGGCATCGAGACGCTCCTTCGCGAGCTCGGCGCGTTTCGTGTGGAAGCCACGAAACGTCTCGACGTGCTCGAGCGCGCCGCTCGCAACGAGCGCGTGCGCGCGGAGATTCCCGTGAAATCGCCCGGTGGCCCGCTCGCCTGATCACAGATGAATTGTTCGCGGTGCGGTCGCGCGATCGGCGGCGTGTTTCCGGGTACGAAGGTGACGTGCGAGTGCGGCGCCGACAACGTCGCGCGAGCCAGCGTCGCGGATCCGTATCGCGAGCCGTCGCCGCCCATTCCGAATCGATCGACGCTCGATGACGTCCCCGTCGACGCGGCGTCGAAGAAGGAACGGCGGCATCCTTGTCCGCGATGTCGGCTCTCTCTCGGCCATGCCGGCGGCGGAGTCTTCGCGTGCGGTGGATGCGAGGGGACGTTTTTTTCGTCGAGCGCGCTCGAGACGCTCGTGGAGCGCGCGCGAAACGA
>JAICXU010000928.1 GCA_025934595.1 Polyangiaceae bacterium
CGGCCTGCTCGCGATCGCCGCCGACGGCACGCCGTCGCTGACCAACGACACCGTGCTTTATTCCGCGTTCGACGGCGGCGCGCGCGTGTTCAACGGCCCGACGGGGCTCGCCGCATCGGACGATCATCACGTGCTCGTCGCGGACGTTTCGACGAACGACGTCGCCGTTCTCGACACCACCATTTCGGATCCGGCCGCGCGCGCGGTCGGGAGCTTCGCGGTGGGCGCAGGTCCTCACGGCATCGCGGTCGATTCCGCGCATGGCTTCGCATTCGTCGACAATGCGTTCGACGGATCGGTGAGCAAGCTCGATCTGTCGCAAGCGACGCATCTCACGCGTCCCGCTACCCTGCCCGTACGAACGCAGATTCGATCGCTCGCGAGCCCGTATTCGGCGGCGGCGCGCGCCGGACGAAAGCTCTTTTACGACGCATCGAACACGCACGTCACGCCCTCCGCGGTCGTCGTGTGCGCGACGTGTCATCCCGGCGGCACCGACGACGGTTTGATTTGGTTCATGCAGACGGCGAAGATCCCGCTGAAGCGTCGCCGCACGCCGAGCCTCTTCAACGCGCACTCCGACACGGCGCCGTTCCATTGGAACGGACAGTTCGCGACGATGGAGGATCTCACCGAATCCACGATCACGGATTTGATGGCGGGCGACGGCCTGCTCGTCGATCTGCCCTCGATGCAAGCGTACATCGACGAGATGGTGAAGCCGCCGGTCGCGCCCGCGGGCGATGCCGATGCGATCGCGCGCGGAAAAATCGTGTTCGAGTCGCAAGGCGCGAATTGCTCCACGTGTCACTCGGGAGCCGATTTTACGGACAATCAGATGCATTCGGTCCTGAATCCATCGTCGCTCTCCGACGACGACTCGTTTCCGAGCGCGAACACGCCCGGTCTCCACGGCCTCTTCCTCCGCGCGCCGTATTTTCACGACGGCCGCTCGCCCACGCTCCAAGATTTGCTCACGCGATCCGACGCGACTGCGCACAGCCCTGCGACTTTGTCGCCGTCGGACGTGAGCGATCTCGTCGCGTATTTGTCGAGCCTCTGACGCAGATAGGACGCGCCCGAGCCTGCGCTAGTTTACGTGCGGAGCTCAGCGGCGACGTCCTCGACGATCTTCTTCGCGCGCTCGAGCTCGTCGGCGGTCGTCGAGATCGCGCCGACGACGGGATGCCCTCCCCCACCGTAGCGCTCGCAGATCGCCGCGATGTTGTGCGTGCGCGGGGTTTTGCACCACGGGTTGTAACCGATCGAAATCTTGCACTTGCTCTTCGATCGCGTGAGCAGCACCGAGTACGCGCTGTCCGGATACAGCGCGTACGTGACGAACTTGCCGGCGACGTCGAGCACGACGTGCGACAGGTCGACGGTGACGACGCCGCCTTCTTCCTTCGCGTGCTCGGTGACGAGCTTCACGAACGATTCGTGCTGCTGGCGAAGCGGCGCATACAAGGTTTGAACGTCTTCCGAGCGCGCGATGTCGTCGATCGATTCACGAAGCAGTCGCGGCACCATCGCTTGCAAAAACGTGTCGTCGCCGCGATGCTCGACGACGGTCATGAGCTGGAGGACGGGCTCTTGGCGTGCGACGGCCATCTCCGCGTTCGGAAATCGCGCAGCGTCGATCATGTCCGCCCAGGCGATCAGCTCTTTTTGCGCGGAAAAATCCACGTGAAACGTGGCGTCGGCGATGTCGGCGATGAGCTTCGTGCACGACGAGTACGCGGCGTCGTGGAACATGTGGCGCGGCCCCTTCGACGCGCCCTTTTCGTACGCGTCGCGGTCGCCCTGCGTGACGAACGCGCTCTGATGATGATCGAAATACCAATCGAGCTTTTTCGTCGTCGTGAAACGAAAGTCCAAGATCGCGTTGATGTCCCCGTTGAGAGTGGATTCGAGGACGCCGTTTTGCCCCGGGCCATATCCTGAAGCGCGATACCGAAATGCGTACGACGCGGGATCGATCTCCGTCAAAAGGCGCGTGAACATCGCGGCCGAGCACATGCCGTCGAAGCAATGACCATGGGTGGCGACGACGACGCGGCGCTCGTTCATTCTCCGGGCTTAGCACGAAGTGCTAAAA
>JAICXU010001152.1 GCA_025934595.1 Polyangiaceae bacterium
AAACAAAGCCCGAGCTTCATGTCGTATCCGGGCGGCGGCTGCGTTTGCGCCGGATCGGTGAGCTCGATGAAGAAGTCACCCGCGAGCGCCGAGCTGCCGAACGCGCTCGGAGGAAGCGCGCCCTGGCTCACCGAGAGCCACGGTTTGTTGAGCTCCTGCGATCCCATCCGGCGGCACGCTTTCACCGTGTTCGGGATCGTGACGTCGGTGAGATCGACACCAGGAAGCGAGATACAGTTCGTGTCGCGGCGCGCGGGATCCATCATGAGACCGAGATAGAGCTGCGCGGTCGTCGGGTTCATGTCGTCGGCACCGCCGAGCACGCCGTATTCGGAGAGATAATGCGTCTGCGCGTTCTGACGCTCGAAGCCGCTCGTCTTCATTTCGTTCGACGCCGATGCGAGAGCGTAGAGGCCGAGCGTGGCGAGCACGGCCAGCGTCATCGCGACGATGAACATGACCGCGCCTTCTTCGCGCTGCCGGCGTGCGGCGCGAAATGCAGCCAAATTCGCGGTCGATCGTGGAGCGCACAGAACGGACGCGCGTAGAGAATGGGTGCGCATCAGTAAAAGAGCCTCGCTTGGTTCGGAAGGGCGACCTCGGTCGTCACGGTGCGCATGCGCGCGAAATCTTTCGAGTCGACGCCGGTCGCGCAGCCCGCCGATTTCGTGCAGTAACGCATTTGATAGCCGTCGGGCGCCGAGAGCGCCTCGCCGCGATCGCCCATCGGTGCGCGCGTCGAGAGACGAAGACGAACCGATCGAATGCGCTGCGGTTGGACCGTGGCCGTCAGTGCGAGCGGCGCGAACGTCCCATTTTCGGTGGCGTCGAAGTTGTACGCGATCAGGTTCGGCGTCGATGTTGCGCCCGCGTACGTGCCGATGTCGGCGGTGAACGCGAACTTCAAATCGACGGCGTATTCGGCGATGAGCTCGGGCGTGCCGACGACGTTGCCCGTAGAGTCCACCCACTCGCGAACGAGATCGTATTTGTCGGGCGCGCCCGCACCGGGATCGAGCGGCGCGTATTGCGGGTACGTCGCCGCGTCGAGCTTCTTCAAGCTCCACTTCACCGTTTGCACGGGGTTGATCAAGAGCCGGCCGTCGATGAATCCGTATTGCGTGACGTCGACCGGCGTCGTCGTGTCGATCTCCACCCAAGGCTGCGTGCCGGTGATGCCGGTGCCGCACACGAGCACGTACTGGAAGCGACCGAGGTCGTCCGCGATGCGCGCCAAGAACTCCGAGCCCGCGACCGGCGTGAACATTTGCGAGAGCGTCGTCGCCGGGCTCGGGCTCGTGAGGACGCGGTACCAAGCCGCCGACGTGATCGCGATGTTGAAGGATTGCCCGCCGCACGACGTTCCGGCCGTCACGCTTTGCACCGCATATTGATCGGTGGTCGTGAAGTTGCCGGACAGGTAGATGGCGTCCGGAGCGAAGTTGTTGCCCGCCGTCGACGAGAGCGGCGTCGCGGCCTTCGATCCTTGCAAATCGAGCCGAATTC
>JAICXU010000335.1 GCA_025934595.1 Polyangiaceae bacterium
CATGAAGAGCGTGCGTGAACGCTTGGATGTCCGATTCGAGCGCGTCGTTCGGAAACAGGATCGGCTGGACATGCGGCGCGGTGAGCACCGAGCCGCCGTACGATTCGACCTCGGGAGCAGCCGGATGCGGAGCCGGATACGCGTTGCTCGGCGTGCCGATGTCGACCGGCGGTCCCGCATCGGCGAGCACCACTCCAGAGTCGTCGCCGCTTCCACTTCCCGCGTCCGTGTCGTTGCCCGACGCTGCACCGACGGTGCTTCCGCCGCAAGCCGGCGATGCGAGCGCGAGGAACGAGCCACAGAAGATCGCGAGCGCGATCCCGGGCGGCGTGATGGATGAAACGAAAGAAGAGGAGGAGGCCTTCCGAGCTTTCGATCTCACGATGAATGGCGCTTCAGCAAAAACCTCGCCCATCGCGAAAGAGCCTAATTTACGCGCGGATCGTGCTGCGGCGTGCAATCTCTGACGCGCGCCGGCGTCAGCAAATGTGCGAGCACCGCGCCGGAACGATTCGCCCGAATCTCTGGCGCAGCCGTTACCGCGCCGTTACGCTTAGAAACTTCGAGCATGTCGACGCGAGCTCCCGACTCGTCTTCCGGGCTGGCCACCGACGCCACCGTCAAGATGGTGCGTCGCACGGGATACGCGCCTACGGTCACGCCGGACTCGATCGAGCCGATCGAGAGCGAGCCGGTTCCGAAAGACGCGGACTTCAAAGATCGTTACTCGTCGCGCGACTTGCTCGGCGAAGGCGGCATGGGCGAGGTGAGGCTCACGCGCGATGCGCGCATCGGTCGCGAGGTCGCGATGAAGGTCGTGCGACCCGGCGCGGGATCGCGGTCCGACATGCGCTCGCGATTTTTGCGCGAGGCTCGCGTGCAAGGACAGCTCGAGCATCCCGCGATCGTGCCCGTCTATGATCTCGGCGCCCGACCCGACGGCGCGGCGTACTTCACGATGAAGCGCGTTCGCGGCAAGACGCTCGAAGAAGTCATCGACGATCTTCGCGCGCGCGAGCCCGCCGCGGTCTTGGAGTTCTCGCGTCGAAAGCTCCTCTCGGCGTTCAACAGCGTGTGCCTCGCGATCGATTTCGCGCACGCCCGCGGCGTCGTTCATCGCGATTTGAAGCCGGGCAACGTGATGCTCGGCGGCTTCGGCGAGGTCTACGTCCTCGATTGGGGCCTCGCGAAGATCAAAGGAGACATCGAGCCTTCATCGGGACCCACGCGGGCGACAGCCGCCGAGACCGTGGACGCGCCGCTTTCGGTGCGCGGGCAGACCGAGGACGGTGCCGTGATGGGAACGCCGGGATTCATGGCGCCCGAGCAGCTCGTGTCCACCGACGTCGACGCGCGCGCCGATGTCTATGCGCTCGGCGCGATGCTCTTCGAAATCTGCACGCTGAGGCCTCTGCACGACAAGTCGAAGTTGTCGGCGGTGCTCGACTCCACGCTGCGAGGCCCCGAGGCGCGCGCGTCGGTGCGTGCCCCGGGATTGGATTTGCCGCCGGAGCTCGAGGCCATCTGGATGCGTGCGACGGCGCTGAAGAGAGAGGACCGCTACGAGACGGCCCGCGAGCTCTCGGAAGATCTCGAGCGATTTCTCGACGGCGATCGCGATCTCGAGCAACGGAAAAAAATGGCCGACCTCCATGCCGTGCGCGGCGAAGAAGCCGCCCTGCGCGCACGCACGGACAAGACGATCGAAGCGCGAAGAGCGGCGATGCAGGAGCTCGGTCGCGCGCTCGCGCTCGATCCGTCGAACACACGCGCGCCTCGCGCGATGATGAAGCTTCTTTCGGAGCCACCTGACGAGCTGCCGCAAGAAGCGCAAGACGAGCTCGAACGAGCCAATTGGCGAAATCTGCGAGTCTCGGGCCGCGCTGCTTTTTTCGCGTACGTCGCATGGTTCCTCTTTTTTCCGTTCACGCTCTTGATGGGATATCGCGACGCGTGGCTGAGCGCCGTCATGGGCGTGCTCATGCTCGGCGCCGCGGGGGCGAGCCTATGGATGTCGCGGCAAGAACGGCCCAAGGACAGCATGCGGCTCGTCGCCGTCATTTGTTCGATGGCCGCGATCTCGGTTTCAGCGCGTATTTTCGGCCCATTCATGCTCGCGCCCGCGCTGGTGCTCGCGAACAGCATCGGCTTCGCGATGACGCGCAAACGCTCGGAGCGATGGTTCGTCACGGTGCTCGGGTCGGCGGTGATCGGCGTGCCGTTCGCGCTCGAGCAGCTCGGTATCTTGTCGCCGAGCTATTCGTTTCACGACGGTCACTTCGAGATCATGCCGCACATCCTCTCGTTCGATCATCCGACGTGGGCGCTTGCTCTTTTGGCGGTCACGCATTTCGGGATCATCTTCGCCGCCGTCGCGTATGTGGGTGCCGTGCGCGATCATTTGAAACGCTATGAACGTCACGCGCTCGTCCAAGCGTGGCACTTTCGGCAGCTCGCTCCCGAGGACGCCGTGGAGCCCATCGCGCCACCGGCCGAGGAGCTATCGCATTGCGCGGCGGATACGCACTGCGGTCCGAAAGCGCTTCGCCAGCAGTGACGATCACCGGCTAGCATGGACGGGATGCCGAGCTGGGAGAGCAAGGTCGTTCAGCGACATGCCACCTCCGCGGACGGGACGCGGATCGCCTACGAGGTTCTCGGCGAGGGCGAGCGCGCGATTTTGCTCGCGAACGGTCTCGGCGGTCGCCTCTACGCGTGGGAGCCGCTCCTCGTCGATCTGTTCCACGACTACAAGCTGCTCACGTGGGACTATCGCGGTCTCTTCGACTCCGCGCCGCTCGCGCCGGGCCGGCAGCTCTCGATCCATCGTCACGTCGAAGATGCAGAGGCGATCTTGCGCGCGGAGAAAATCGATCGCGCGGTCCTCGTCGGGTGGAGCATGGGCGTGCAAGTCTCGCTCGATCTCGCAGCGAACGTTCCTGACCTCGTCGCGGGGCTCGTTCTTTTGAATGGAACGTACGGACACGTTCTTCAGACGGGTTTTCAGCCTCTTTTCGCGGTTCCATTTCTTCCGAAACGATTGCACGCCGCGATCGAAATCCTGCGCGCGCGCCCGGAGGTATCGCGTCTTCTCGCGAAGGTCGCGCGTGTTACCGAGATCCCCACGACCGCTCTCATGACGATCACGGCGGGCAAGCACGCGCTCGACGTACGTCCTCTTTTGCGGCGGTACTTCGACGAGGTCCTCGGTCCGAGCTTTCCGAATTTTTTGCGCCTCTTCCAAGAGCTCGACGCGCACTCGGTGTATCACCTGCTCCCCGAGATCATGCAGCCCGCGCTCATCGTCAGCGGAAGGCTCGACATGCTGACCCCCGCGTTCCAATCGTTCGAGATCGCGCGGCGCTTGCCGAACGCGGAGCACCTCGCGCTCGTGCGTGCGAGCCACTTCGCGCTTCGGGAGCGGCCCGAGCTCGTCGTGCCGCGCATTCGCACGTTCTTGCAGACGCGCGTGACGTTCTGATCGACTCGGCGCGCTGGACGGGCGGCAAGTCTGCGCGCTATTTGCTCGCGTCGGGCGGTGACGGCGGCGAGGCGGGCGCCGCGTTGCGCGTCGTGATGAAGTAAGCGCCGCCCTCTTTCGATTGCAGGAACGCGAGCAGCTCCTCGCGAACGTCGTTCTTGAGATCGTCGAGGCGGTTCGAATCCGAAGCGGACACGACGACGCTGATCTGCACGCCGGCTTGCGACACGTCGGAGACGTGAAACTTGCACACGCGCTTGTCCCAAAGGGGATTTGCTTCGACCAGCTTTTTGGCTTGTGCGCGAAGCTCTGGGATCGGTGTCGCGAAATCCACGACGAGAGTCACCGTGCCGTTGATCTCTGCCGATTGCCTCGTCCAATTTTCGAACGGCTGCTCGAGAAAACGACTGACCGGGACGATCAAGCGGCGCTGATCGTTGATGCGAATGACGACGTTCGTGAGACTGAGCTCCTCGACCGTTCCGGTTTGACCTTCGACCTTGACCACGTCGCCGATGCGAATCGGTTGCGTGAAAGAGATTTGGATCCCGGCGATGACGCTCGACACCGATTTTTGCGCCGCGAGCCCGATGACGACGCCCGCGATTCCTGCCGATGCGAGGAGGCTCAGACCGACGGTGCGCACGACCGAGAACTGCGTCAGGATGACCGCGCTCGCGAGGACGATGACGATCACGTTCGCGATCCGGCGGAGGAGCACGAATCGCGTGCGAAGCTCGCGCCGTTTCAGCTCGTACTGCGTCTCACGTGGCAAGTGCCCGACCGCCCATCCCATGGACACGCCGAGCAGACGCAAAAAGAGCGACGCGAGGCCGATGACGAGAAGCGTGAACGAGCCGAAGTCGGCGACGTTTTGCGCCATCACACTGAGATCGAGCGCGCCCACGGCTTCGCGAAAAATTGCGACGAAAAAGAGGATGCGGAGCGGCGAGCGCATCTCGCTGACGAGCTGATCGTCGACGGGCGTCGGAGATTTTTTCGCGAAGAAGAGCGCGACCCTGACGACGAAAAAGCTGAGGGCCCGCGCGACGAGGTAACCCACTGCGATGAGCAACGCGAGCCCGAGCCACTGCCACGCCGCGTTGCCGAGCATCTTCGTGTGCGTGAGCATTTCGGGCAGGTGGGTTTGCCAGCCCGGAGGAACGAACGACGAAAAGAGGGTGGGAACCACCGCGACCGTGCTTCGCGACACGACCCACATCTCGCCGCCCCCGTGCGCCGGTACGCGAACCACGGCGATCGGCACGTGCTCGTCTTCGAGCGTGAGCGTGGCGACCGTGAGCTCGGTCCCGGGCGGCTGCGCGACGGGATCGTCGCTGATTTTGCTCTCGTCGATCGCCCCTTCGCGATCGAGAACGAACGCGAGCTCGCGCGCGAGCTCCGGGCCGCGAACCGATTGCTCGGCGCGCGGCGTGTCGCGCAGATCGAGATAGTGCGCGGCCTTCAAAAAATCCGACGCGTGTGCC
>JAICXU010000231.1 GCA_025934595.1 Polyangiaceae bacterium
TCTGCACCGAAAATACTCGGGAAAATATAGGCTCCGAGCACCATCTCGTCGTCGAATCTCGGCAGCTCGTAGGCGAAGGCATCCGTGAGCGCTTGCCACTTGCTCGTGCCGTCTTGGGATTCGAGCGGCGAGACCATCGATGACGATGCGTCGATCATGAACGACACGAGCAGCGGCGCACGCTCGAGGTCGAAGCGACCTGGCGAGCAAACGATCGCGGCATCGGCCTCGCTCGCATCCGGCATGTGCGCGATCGCCTTTTGCGAGGCGTCTTCTATGTCGCTCACTTCGATCGGATCGAGCAGACCCGTGCGCGAGCAGCCGGAGAAGGCGGCTACGGACACGAAGAACGCTGCGACGCCGATCGCAAGAGCGAACGCTCTTTCGATTCGGTCCATCGTGACTCTGATGGCCGCGCGTCGCGGACTTCGTCAGTCGCGCGCGTTTGCGTCGGAAGAAGAATCCGGCGCGGCGTCGAGATCTCCACACACGATGACGGCAAAGAGCGCCGGGCTCGACTCACCAGCCGCTTGCGCGCATGCAGGGCCCGACAACAAAATCTCGCCGTTCGCCTTGTCGGCCCAGTCCCATCCATTCGTGTGTGTGGGATCGAACGGCAACGTCGCGCCGTCGAGCGTGACGATGATCGAGCCGTCCGTGTCGGGAACGGACGTCGTCAAATACGTGCATGATGCAACCGAATCGCGAATGGAGGAAACCGCGGCGTTCAAATCGGCCGAAGAACGAGCTTGGTAATAGGGCGTCGGCCCCGTTTGAGGTCGACCGCCTGCGATCGCCATCGCGTCGAGCACGCTCTCGAACTGCGCGTCCGCGGACGACTCGATCCCGATGACGTAGGTCGGAATGCCTTGCGACGCGTACGTCGCGATCGTGCTCTCCGTCGCTTTGTCGTCGAGACACAGCTCCGCTCCATCCGAACCAGCCGCGCACGGATTCTCGATGCCGGGTGGCACCGTGCATACGCAGGTTTGTCCGTCGAGATCCGGATTGCAGTTCGGCGACCCGTCGGTCGCGAGCACGAGCGCGCGCGCGGTCGAAGCGGTGCGCAAACCGAGCAAATCCGTGGCGGCATATTGCACGGCCAGGGCCGTGGGAGTTCCGCCGACGGGCGTGGTGGTCGCCATCTTGAAGAGCAGCGGCGCGACGTTGTTTTTGGCGGGCTCGAGCGCGGCACCGGGGCTCGTGTCGCACAGGGTCCTATCGTGCGATGTCGGAAAAATGTAGGCGCCGATCTCGGTCGTCGCATCCACGGGTGGCAACGCCGACGCGAGCGCGTTGCGAAGCGCGTCCCACTTCGTTGTCGGCGAGCCGGTGTCGAGCGGGTCGTTCATCGACCCCGACGAATCGAGCACGAACTCCACGACGGGCGTCGCGAGATTCAACGCGATCTTCCCCGGCGTGCACGAGACGACCTCGGCGTCGACGACATCGGGAGTCTCGACGTCGAGAGCGACGTCTTTCGTCGCGACGTCGACGGACGAATCGGTCCCGAGCTCGAGAGGCTCGTAGAGCTCGCTCCGCGCTCCACAGCTCGCCATGACGAAACCGAGGAACGGCACGGCCACGCCGCCGCCAATCGCAGCCCTCCCGCGTGTAGACTTCCGCCTGCGCCTCATCGCTTCATCATGCCTTCCCTCGTCTCGCTCGCCACCGATTTACGCGATCGCATCGCTCGCGTGCGCATGACGACGCCCGCCTACGTCTATTCGCCTCTCGAATATGCATGGCCGGTCGCAGAAAAATACTTGAAGCTCGGACGGGGAAAAAAGCGCGTCGTGTTCGTCGGGATGAACCCGGGACCGTTCGGAATGGCCCAAACCGGCGTTCCGTTCGGCGAAATCGCGGCCGTGCGTGATTGGATGAAGCTCGGTGGAAACATCGGTCGGCCCGAGCGCGAGCATCCGAAACGCCCGGTTTTGGGCTTCGCATGCAAGCGCAGCGAGGTTTCGGGGAAGCGGCTTTGGGGCGCGTTCTCCGCGAAGTCGCCGGACCCGAAGAAGTTCTTCGACGAAGCGTTCGTGCTGAACTACTGCCCGCTCCTCTTCTTGACGGAGTCCGGCGCGAACCTCACACCCGACAAGCTCACGAAGACCGAACGAGAAGCCCTCACGAAAATATGCGACGACCACCTGCGCGCCGCGCTCGAGACGCTCGCGCCCGAAGTCGCGATCGGCGTCGGACAATATGCAACCGATAGGTTGCGCATGATCTCACCGGAGAAAATGCAGGTTTCGACGATTCTTCATCCGAGCCCGGCGAGCCCAGCCGCGAATCGCGATTGGATCGGCCAGGTGCGCGCTTCGCTCGAAACCGTCGGCCTCGCCCACCTCGTTTGATAAGGATCGATTCGGAGGATCCCATGGCCAACGTCCAAGTGCGCTACATCGTCGACGACGTCGATCGAGCAATTGCTTTCTATCGCGACCATCTCGGCTTCCAAGAGGTGATGCATCCCTCGCCTGCGTTCGCGATGCTGCAGAAAGATGCCCTTCGCCTGGTGCTGAGCCAACCGAATCCGCAAGGTGGCGGCGGACAGCCGATGCCGGACGGCACGGCCCAAACGCCGGGCGGCTGGAATCGCTTCGCGGTGCAAGTCGATGACATCGAAGCGATCGTGAAAAAACTTCGCGAAGCCGGCGCGAAGTTCCGCAACGACATCGTGACGGGCGTGGGCGGGAAGCAGATCTTGCTCGAAGACCCTTCGGGGAATCCGATCGAGCTTTTCCAGCCGACTCGCGCCGAAGCGCGGCTCGACAAAGGCTGAGCGAATTCCGATATAACCGCCGGCGTGAACCTCTTCGCGAAGAAATCGATCGCCGACCTCACCGGAGAAGCGGCCGATAAAGAAGGCGGCCTCACGCGCGCCTTGGGTCCAGTCGATCTCGTCGCGCTCGGAGTCGGCGCCATCATCGGCGCCGGCATTTTCGTGCTCACGGGAAGCGCCGCCGCGCAGTATGCGGGGCCCGCCATCATCCTCTCGTTCGTCATCGCCGCCGTCGGCTGTGCGTTCGCGGGGCTTTGCTATGCGGAGTTCGCGTCCCTCATTCCGATCGCCGGCAGCGCGTACACGTACGGCTACGCGACGCTCGGCGAAATCTTCGCGTGGATCATCGGCTGGGACTTGATCCTCGAGTATGCGTTCGGCGCGGCCACCGTCGCCGTCGGGTGGAGCGGATACGTGCAGAGCTTCCTGCAGGACTTCGGGATCTTCATCCCGCCGTCGCTCAGCGCGTCTCCCGGAACCGAGCTCGTCTTCTACAACCATCGCTGGCTGCGTCTGGAAAACGCGAAGGCCACGCTCGCGAAAGCGAACGTCGACGTCCATTCGCTGCAGCACGCGACCGCGAGCTTCGATCTCGTCGCCGTCCTCGCCGTGCTCATCATCACGACGATCTTGGTCGTCGGCATCAAAGAGTCCGCGCGTTTGAACAGCACCATCGTCATGATCAAGCTGTCGGTCGTCGTGATCTTTCTCGGGCTCGGCATCTCCGCGCTCGCACGACAATCTTGGGCGCCTCTCGCGCAGAACTGGCATCCGTTTTTGCCGAAAAATACCGGCGAATTTGGTCATTACGGCTGGAGCGGCGTGCTCCGCGGCGCGGGCGTCATCTTCTTCGCGTACATCGGCTTCGACGCCGTCTCGACGGCCGCGCAAGAAGCGAAGGCTCCGCAAAAGGACATGCCGATCGGCATTCTCGGGTCGCTCGCGCTCTGCACCGTCCTCTACATTTTGGTCGCCGGCGTGCTCACCGGTCTCGTTCCGTACACGAGCCTCAACGTTCCCGATCCGGTCGCCGTCGGCGTCGACGCGACGGGCGTCACGTGGGGACGCATCCTCGTCAAGATCGGCGCCGTCGCCGGCCTCGGATCGGTCATGCTCGTGATGCTGCTCGCGCAATCGCGCGTGTTCTTCTCGATGGCGAACGACGGCCTGCTCTGGTCGTGGGCGGGAAAAATTCATCCGAAGTTCCGCACGCCGTATCTGTCGTCGATCGCGGTCGGGATCTTCGTCGCGATCTTCGCCGGCCTCATTCCGATCGGAATCTTGGGCGAGCTCGTGAGCATCGGAACGCTGCTCGCGTTCGTCATCGTGTGCGCGGGCGTGTGGATGCTGCGCCGGCGTCATCCCGATCTCGCGCGCCCCTTCAAGACGCCGTGGGTGCCGTTCGTTCCGATCATGGGCATCCTGATCGCCGGCGCGATGATGGCCGCGCTCCCGTGGGAGACGTGGGTGCGGCTCGCGATTTGGCTCGCGATCGGAATGGTGATTTATTTCCTCTACGGAAAAAATCACAGCCGCGTGCAACGTGGAGAGAGCGCTTCCTGAGCAAAGGCGCAGCCTGAGCGGTCGAAAGAGCGCGGTCTCACATTTCTTCACGGACGTGTGCGCGGGCGGTGGTTAAACGCGTGGACATGCAAACGCGTCCCCTCCACGAGCAAGCGGCCACCGAAAAGGCGACCGCCAAGATGCAGGCCTTTCATGCGGAGACGATCGATCAGATCAAAAGCGCGCTCGGCTCGTCCGACGTCGTCGTCGGCATGGCGCAGAACCCACACGTTAAGAACGTGCGGAAAGCGCTCGAAGAATCCAACGTGCCTTTCGAATATCTCGAGTACGGCAGCTACTTCTCCGAATGGAAGCGCCGACTCGCGATCAAGATCTGGAGTGGATGGCCCACGTTCCCGCAAGTGTTCGTGAAGGGCATCTTGATCGGCGGCAAGGATCTCACGAAAGAAGCCATCGCCGACGGAACGCTGCGATCGCTGCTCGAGAATCGGGCCGCGGCGTAACGTTGCGTCGTCGCCGCTCTTCGATCTGATTCGCGATCACGCAAGCACGCCAATTCGCCGCTGATCCACACGTTGTGGGGCGACATCCTCCAAATCGTGTCGGAGGTCGAAACCTCGTCCGGAGACGTCGCCACTACATTCGTGGTGAGACGCGTCTTGCTTCCTCTGACTTCCGTCGCGCGCCCACCAGGAGGCTTTTTCGATGAGCGCAAAGTCGGCGTTGGTTTGTGGGGCGTTTCTGGTCGCCGGGTGGATGGCTGCATGCGGTAGCTCGGGAACACCCGCTGCGCTCGCAGGCGGCGACGCCGGCGGCGACGGATCGATCGCGGGAAGCGGAGGCGTGTGCTCGTCCGCAGACATCACGGCCTGCGGAACGCAAAAATGCGATCCGGCGCTCGGATGCGTGCAATGTTCCGCCGATGCCGACTGCACGGGCGCAGACAAATTCTGCATCCTCGGCGAGTGTCAGGCGTGTCGAACGAATGCCGATTGCGGCGTTTCGGCGCCCGCATGTTTTCCGAGCGACCATCGATGTCATGCGTCGTGCGCCGGAGACAGCGGCGTCTCGTGCGCGACGCAAGGTGGCGGGGACGCTCCGATTCCCATTTGCGATGCCACGACCGGCGCGTGCGTCGGCTGTTTGACCGCCACCGACTGCCCCGCCAGCGCGCCGATCTGCGAAGCGACCACGCAACAATGCGGACAATGCGCGACCAACACCGATTGCCCTGCGTCGTCACCCATTTGCTTCTTGGGCGATTTTCGATGTGTGCAGTGTACAACTAATTCGCAATGCCCCTCCGGCCAGACCTGCAACGGCGATCAGCGTTGCGTCGTCGCGTGCACGAGCGACACGCAGTGCAATGCGCCGACTCCGAAGTGCAACACGACCGCGCAGACGTGCGTGGAGTGTCTCGCGAATCCGGACTGCGCCAGCGTCACGGATGCACCCATTTGCGACACGAATCGCGATCGATGCGTGCAGTGCGTGAGCAACACCGACTGCAACACCGACGCGGGCACGCCCATCTGCGACAACGCGCGCTGCGTCGAGTGCAAAGAGGACAAGGATTGCCCAGGTCCCAATCCCAAGTGCAGCGGAGGCCGTTGCGAATGAGCA
>JAICXU010000234.1 GCA_025934595.1 Polyangiaceae bacterium
CGATTTGCGATCACCGCGGCGATCGCGAGCGCGCCCGTGGGCTCGACTTGCAAGTGGAGCGCGCTGAAGAGAAGGCGAACGCCGGCGCGAATGTCGTCCTCGCTCACCTCCAAAATTCCGGAGAGGCCACGTCGCAAGATCGCGAAGTTCTTCTCGCCGAGCGAGAGCGTGCGCGCGCCATCGGCGATGGTCTGGGGCTCGGACTCGTTCGCGATTCGTTTCTCCTCGCGGAGCGATCGCGCGGCATCGTTTGCGAGAAGAGGCTCGGCGCCGACGACGTCCGTGCTCGTGTCCGTGAGGTCGCGCGCGACGACGATGCCGGACGAGAGCCCGCCGCCCCCGACCGGTACGACGACGACGTCGGGGGTCTCGCGTTCGAAGATTTCGGCGCCGAGCGAAGCGTTGCCGGCGATGACGAATGGATCGTCGTACGGCGAGCACGAGCGCGCACCGGGAATGGCGGCGACGAGCTCGGCGAGGCGCGCGGCGCGTGAGATCTTCGTGACGTCGACGAGATCGACGTCGGCGCCGTAGCTCTTCACCGATTCGATCTTCACGCGTGACGACGTATGCGGCATGACGACGGTGCACTTCTTCTCGGCGATCTTCGCGGCACGCGCGAGCGCCGCGCCGAAGTTTCCGGACGATGCGGTGACGAGATGGGGCTCGCTCGCGTGCGTCGCCACCGCCGTGGCCGCTCGAAATTTGAAGCTCCCCGTGTGCTGGAACGTCTCGCTCGCCACGAGCACGCGCGCCCCCAGCGCCGCGTCGAGCTTCTCGGATTCGAGAAAGGTCGTCTTATTTAAGTGCGGTGCGATGCGCGCACGAACGGCGCGCGGATCGACGTCATCGAGCGCATTTTCCACGCGCCAGAAGCTAGCACGTGCGTGTGATATACTCGGATATGGCGTTCAAACCTCTCGCACTGGAAGTCTTCCAGAAGCTCCCGAAGACCGACCTGCACGTTCATCTCGACGGCTCGCTGCGCCTCGCCACCATTCTCGATCTCGCCGACAAGCAGCGGGTCGAGCTTCCCGCCCACGACGAAGACGGCCTCCGCGCCGCGATGAACCTCGGCAAGAACTGCGGGTCGCTCGTCGAATATCTGAAAGCGTTCGACGTCACGCTGCGTGTGATGCAAACCGAAGACGCGCTCGAACGAATCGCATACGAGCTCGCCGAAGATGCCGCGCGCGAAAACGTCCGCTACATGGAGGTGCGTTACGCGCCGATGCTCCACACACGCCGCGGCCTCAAGCTCACGAGCGTCGTCGAGGCCGTTCTCTCCGGTCTTCGCGCCGCGCGCACCGATTTCAAAATCGAATCGAACATCATCATCTGCGGAATTCGAAACGTGTCGCCCGAGAGCTCGCTCGAAATGGCGGAGCTCGCGGTGGCCTACAAAAATAGGGGTGTCGTGGGCTTCGACCTCGCCGGCGCGGAATACGATCATCCCGCGAAACATCACAAGGCCGCGTTCCAGCTCGTTCGCGACAACAACATCAACGTCACGATCCACGCCGGCGAAGCGTATGGACCCGAGTCCGTCGCGCAGGCCGTGCACGTGTGCGGCGCGCATCGCATCGGTCACGGATGCAGGCTCCGTGAGAACGGCGACCTTTTGAATTACGTGAACGATCACCGCATCGCGCTCGAGTGTTGCCCGAGCTCGAACGTACAGACCGGCGCGATCCAGGGTCTCGCCGCGCACCCGCTCAAGCTCTATTTCAATCTCGGCTTGCGCGTCACCGTGAACACGGACAATCGGCTCGTCACCGACACCACCGTCTCGAAAGAGCTGTGGCTATGTCACACGCAGCTCGGGCTCGGATTGAAAGATTTGAAACAGATCGTGCTCGCCGGATTCAAGAGCGCGTTCTTGCCGTTCCACGTGAAGCAGCAATACCTCCGGCGCGTCAGCGAGGAGCTCGCGAGCTTCACCGAGGAGAGCGTCACCGAGCCGCCGCCGCCTCCCACGGCAGGCCCGCCCATGCCGAACACGAATTGAAATCGCCTATGAAATAAGGCTTTTCGTCTACGTGCCGCAGACGTGATAGCCGGGCATCGAGCCGCTCGCCACGCAGCTTCCACCGTTCACGCAATCGTCGTTTCCACGTGCGGGATCGCAGAAGATGCGATCGGACGTGTCGGAGCACGTGGCCTGACAGCTGACGCTCGAGTAGTAGCCGGACGAGCCGTTGGTGACGAATACGCCGCAGCAGATTGCGCCGCCTTTGCAATCGTGCGCGTCGTCGCACGGGATGACGAGGTCGCCGAGCGCGTCGCCCGTGCAGCTGCTCTCGGTGCCGCACGCGAAGGTGTCGAGACCGCTGCCGAGCGTGTTGTCACGCACGCAGCAGATGTCGCTGCCGGTGCAGGTCGTGGACGTCGACGTGTCGCCGCAAAAAATATCGCGACCACCGCCGCCGCCTCCGCCGGCGTCGACGATGCCTCCGCCTCCCGCGTCCGATCCGCCGCCGCCACCCGAGTCGCGACCTCCCGTGCTCCCGTCGACGGTGCTCCCGCCGCCGCCGTCTTTCGAGCCAGCTCCGGAGTCACCGCTCGAAGACGTCTGGCCGGCAGGCGAGAAGAGATCGGGCTCGTCGATGCCGCCGCACGCGCTGACGACGACGGCCCCGATCGCGAAAACGGCAGAAAATACGGCCTTGCGCCCCATCTCCAAGATCTACCCGATCACGGGAGCGAAGCAACCAAGGGTCGGACGCTCGCTACATCTTGCAGATGTCGTAGCCGGGAATCGACACGGTGCTCGCGGAGCACGTGCCGCCGTTCGGGCAAGGATCGGGGGCGTTGGGATCGCACAAGTTCGTCTGCCCGTTCGCCGATTGGCAATTCGAAGGATCGACGCACTCGACGTTCGTGACCGCTCCGGTTTGATCCGCCTGCGCGCAGCACACGGTGCCGGGCTGACCTTCGTCGGCGCAGTCTTGGGCGCTGTCGCACGGGATCGGAAATGCGCCCGCGCCGCTGCAGCTGCCGGCAGCCGTGCACGTGCCCGTTTTCGCAGCGTCGTAACAGCAGACTTGATTGTCGGAGATGGAGCAGTCCCCGCTCGTGCATTGCACCGAGCCGAGCGGCGGAGGCTTGCCCGCATCGCCACCGACACCACCGTCTTTTTTGCCGGCGTCGCTGCCCGTGCGCGCGTCGGAACGAGCGTCACCTCCGGCGTCGCTCTGGGCGCCGCCGATCGGTCCGAAAAGATCGGGCTCGTCGATGCCGCCGCATCCGAACGCGGAGACCCCACACGAAACGACGAAAGCAGAAAAGGCGAGCGCAAAACGCGTCGGGCGCATCTCTCTCTCCTTTTGCCACGTGCGAGGGCTGAAAGCCCGAGCAAAAACCAGCCGAGGCCTTCCGCGCAACGTGGCAGGGCGCAATTCGAGATGCTAGAAGGCGTTTCCTTTTTTCCCCATGCATCCGCCGACCGAACCGCCCCAGACGCACGCGAACGCCGACCGAGCGATGGATGCGCTCGCGTTCGCGGCCGCTTCTGCGGAGGGCACGCCGCTCGCCCCTCCGCCGCAAGCGACGTCGGAGGATTTTCGCGTCGCGATCGCGAAAGATCCGCTGCGCGTGCGCGGCTTCTTCGATCGCGTCGTCATGTCCGGCGATCCCGAGCTCGGGCTCGATCTTTTGCTCGAAGCGAACGCGCTCGGGGTTTTGTTTCCCGAGGTGCACGCGATGGTGGGCTTCGGTGACGGCGAGTGGCGTCACAAAGACGTGTGGAAGCACACGAAGCAAGTCGTGAGGCAAGCGGTGCCGCGCATCGAGGTGCGTTGGGCATCGCTTTTCCACGACATCGGCAAAGTCAAAACGCGATCGATCTCGCCCGACGGCAAGGTGCATTTTTTCGGTCACGCCGAGGTCGGGGCGCGCATGTTCGACAAGATCGATCGCCGCCTGAATTTGTTCTCGCCGGAGCCGGCCCTGAAAGACACGGTGCGCTTCCTGGTGCTGCATCACCTCCGTGCAAATCAGTACGAGCCGTCGTGGACCGACAGCGCCGTGCGCCGTTTTGCGCGCGAGCTCGGCGAGCACTTGGACGATTTGCTCTGCCTCGCTCGCGCCGACATCACGACGAAACGCCCTGAAAAGAAGCGCAAAGGCCTCAATCAAATCGACGAGCTCGGCCGCCGCATCACCGAGCTCGCCGAGGAAGACGCGAAGGAGCCGCCGCTTCCGAAGGGCGTCGGCGACGAGATCATGAAAGCGTTTTCGCTCAAGCCCTCGCGTCTCATCGGCGACATCAAGAAGAAGCTCGAAGACGCGATCGCGAAAGACGAAATCGACGCGCGGCTTCCGAACGAGGACTACGTCGCGTTCGTGAAAAAAGATCCGGCGCGCTTCGGTTTGTAGCGCGCAGGCTTGCGCGCGTCCTGAGTCGGCGATCACTGCAAGAAGCCGATGCCGAGCTTGATCGCGATGAACGCGTCGGTCTTCGGCTCGTTGTCGTGCAGGTACGCGAGGTAGTGGATGAAGTATTCCGCTTGCCCCGTGAGCGTGAACACCGGCGCGTGCGGGCCGTCGCCGAGCGCCGCTGCGACGCCGATCTGTCCGTAGGGTTGGAAGTTGCCGAAGCTGAAATAACCATCGATGGCATCGAAATGCAGATCGGTTCCGAGGACGAGAAATCCCGACACGGGCTTCGGCATCCAAAACGCGGCGAGCCCGGTTTGCCATCCGAACGATTTCAAATCCGGCGTGAGGAGCGCCTCGAAGCCGTTGTGGAATCCGACCGGGAGCTCGCTGTTTCCGCGATTGAACACGGTGTGCGCCTTCGGCGTGAGAATGCCGTCGAGCGATACCTGTCCGCCCGTGCGTCCCTGCCGGCCCGAAACCGAATACACGGGACCGCCGGCCGCCGTCGTCCAACCGCTGCAGCCGCACGCGCCGATCGCGAATACAGCCAAAAAACCGAGGCGGGCGTGATTCACGGATTTTTCGAAATGGGTGCGGCAGGAGGACCGGAAGGCGCCTCGATCATCGGACCGAGCATATCGTCCGCGAGCTTGCGCACACCCATCGCGATGCGCGGATCGCCGGGCTCGGGCGGAGCCTGGTCTTCGTCGAAGAGATGCGTCGCGCGATCCATGAAGCCGTCGACCCACGGACGCGTCGAGATGTCGCCGCTCGAATGCATCTCGAAAATGAAACCGAGGCGCTGGTTCTTCGTGAAGCGCCGTGAGATCTCGTCCTTCGCGGCGAAGTACGAGTACGCCTGCGTGCGGCTCGCGAACTGTCCGAGCGATGCGACGTAACGGGATGGATCGGCGAACTGTCCGGCCGGCAGCGCCATCCTTTGCGGCACGTCGAGCCATCGCAGCGCGAGCCGCAGCGAATCATTGTCGCGGATCGGGACGAACACGGCGGGCTTTCCACCGGCGTACGTGATCGCGAGATTCACGAGCTCGGTGCAAAAGAGCTTCGAGTGGTCGTCGTTGTCGAAGAACGCGTCGAACTCGACACCCTCGGCGAATTTCTGCCGCGCGAACTGCGCCATTTTTTCGCCGTCGACTCCCGGCGGCGGATCGTAGACCTCCGCATACAAATTCGGCGCGACGTATTCGTAGAACGCCGTGCGGCGCATCCCGCCGTGCACGTTCGCGAGGAGCTTCGAGTGAAGGCCGGTCGTCTTGTACTCACCCGAGATGTCGTAGACCCACGGCTGGCCGTCTTCGATCGCGATCATCGCGATGTGCGTGAAGGGATAGAACTTCGCCGGTATGAGCTCGAACGCGAAGCTATACGCGCCGGGCGCTTCGGTGAGAACGAGCTGCCCCGTGCGGAGCGGAAGACCGAGATACGTGGGCGCGCCTTGCACGCCGGCGCGCGCGTCGAGCACGTTCAAGCGGCCCGTGGTCGAAGTCGAGCACGCGACCTGCGACAGCGCG
>JAICXU010000550.1 GCA_025934595.1 Polyangiaceae bacterium
GATCACGGCCTGTCCCGGAAGCCGGTACATCGGCGTCCCGGCGTAGGGAGTGTCGGGGCTCTGGACCGGACGGCTGCGGCCCGGCAAGTGCGCTCGCCATTGATCGGCAACCGCGGACTGCACCTTCGCGGAGAGCTCGAGGTACGAGCCTTCGCCGATGCGAACGAACCGCCGCGCGAGCCGAGCCGCTTCGAGCAGCTCACCGAGCGACAGATTCTTCCCAGCGAGCTCGATGTTCCCGCGCACGGAAAACCACGAGGCCTCTTTGACGATCTCGATGCTCCGTTGCGTTTGCTCGAACGCGGTGACCTTGGGCGCGCGACCGATTTTCACCTCGATCGCAAGGCCGAGCGGATTTTCTTCGACGAACCGCGCGAGCGCGAGGCAGCTCTCGAGATCGCCCGCGAGACCCGTGCCCGCGAGCCACGATAGCGCCACGTCCTCGTCGATACGCTCCGCGATGTTTCGCACGAGCGCTTCTTCGGCGCGAAAATCTCGCTCGACGTACGCGCGGCGACCGGCGTCTTCGAACGTATAGAGCACCGGCCCGATGGCCGCTTCGATCGGAGGCGCGCCGAGCCGCGGCGCGACCAGGACTTCGAGCACGGCGCCGTCCGGTTTCCATTCCACGCGAAGGGCGGCGGCGGGCGAATAATCGAGCCGCTCGCCGAGCGCCTCCTCCGGGAGGATCGCCGCTCCCTGTGTCACCAGCGGCTCGAGCTCGGTGACGACCTTCGATGCGGCGGCCGGCGGAAACACGAAATCGTCGCCGAAGCGAACCGCGGCACGGAGCCATGCGCGCAGCGCGGGCGGGATGCGCGCCGACACGACGAGCCCGTCGTCTTGCACGGCGCCGAAATAATTTTTCGCGGCGGCGGTGAGCGCCGACGGCGCGATCGGATGGCCGGCGACCTCGAACGTCGGACGGAGGCCGGTGTCGTCGGTGACCGTCATGTGCATCGTCATGTCGCCCGCCGCGATCCTCGGTGGCGCATCGATGATCGAATCCTTCTCCCATGTATCGAAGAGAAGGCGCGGATGGCGGACGAGGAGCTGCATCGTCTCGTGTCCGCGCGCGGTTCCGAGGGCTACGCCGGCTTCGAGCCGATGACCGACGCTCGGTAGCGCGCTGCGTGCGATCTGCCGCTCGAGATCGCTCACGGCGATCGATCCGTCGAGCAAGCTCTCGAACGCCGCGCGCTTCCATGCCGTCGGCTTCGAGCGGCCTCCGCCGATGCGCCGCGAGAGAGCGGTCACCGTGACCGCGTCGGCCTCGTACGTGTGTGCGATTCGAAATGCGATTTCCATGTCGGCAGCGCTGGCGGGCGCGCCGCGCTCTTTGGTCTTCGTCGCGTCGAGCATGCGCTCCCAACGCGGTCTCTCGAGATCGCGAGCGAGGGCCAATATTGCCGGATCCGTGCGCTCGTCGAGCGCGAGCAAGAGACCGCGCAGGACGAACGAATCCCAGAGCGACGGACGCTGACCCCATGACGAAGGGATCGCGACGCCTGCCTCCGGCCGATCGGGGATCGGGAGCGAAAAGCGGCGCGTGGTCAGGCCGCGAGGCGCGCGCTCGGCGATCTCGAGCAAGCTCTGCTCGGGCTTGTAGGTGAAAACGAACCGCGCCGCGCCTTCGTCGAACGGGCCTGGCAGCGTGCGATTGAAGACGCCGCCGCGCATCCGTCGCGCTTCGCCGGCGATGGCGTCGCGGAGAGCCTCGAAGTCGTTCTGCGCTTGGCCTCGGCGTGGTGGCGGCATCCACGCGCGGATTTTCGCGAAGTCGGATTCGAGCGTCGGCGTCCACTTGGCCACGGCCTCTCGAAAACGAACCGTGCGCCCATCTTCGCGACGTTTCGTTTGTTGCCACCACTCGAACGCGCCGCGCCAGGGCTCGGGCGGCAAATCGATGGCCTTGTCGCCGTGACGGCCGATCGCGTCGGCGAGCTCCTCGATCGTGATGCCGCCGAGCTCCTTCAAAAAGCGCGAGGTCGGATCGTCTGCTCGTTCTCTTTCTCTTTCGCGGGCGACGTTCGTTCGACCCTCGCGCAGCGCGTAGAGCACGGCGGCCACGTGCTTGCACGTCCCCATGCGATCCCACGCGGGACACGAGCACGCCGTAGCGATGTCGTCGCTCGTCTCGGCGATCGTCACGAAGTACGGCTGCGATCCGTTCACGACGGCGCTGACCTCGTCTCCGCTCTCTACCGTGATGCGCTCGACGCGGCCTTCGAGCGCGTAGCGGCGACCGCGGCTCGCATAGGCGGGATCGATCGCGCGGAGGCGCCGTTCGACTTTGTCGAGCAAGTGTGGACCGATGCGGTCGAGCGGGAAGGCGGGGGACGACAAGGAAGTCGTGCAGACTAGCGCAATCCACCCGCTTCGCATGAAACAGGACAAAAAAAGCCGATTCGTACTAGGCTCGCGCGTTATGAAGCTCGGATCGAAAGCGCTCCTCTTGCCCGCGGGTCTCGCCCTTGGGTTCGTCTTCGAAGCGTTCGCGCTCTCGTTCTCGGCCGCGTTGCCGACGACCGGTTGCTTGCCGAACGACGCCACGGATGGCGGCACCACGACCATCGGCCCGCAAAGCGCGATCTGCTGCGGCGGCCGCGACGGAAACTGCAGCAGCCAAGCGCAGTGCTGCTCGGAGACGAATGGCGCTTGTACGTACGACTACGAGTGCTGCTCGGGATCCTGCGCGAGCGGCGCGTGCGCAGCTCCGCTCAACCCGAGTTGCCGCGCTGCGCTCGGAAGTCGCTGCAACGACGGCGAGTGCCAATGCGCAACGGCCGACGACTGTTGCATCGGCACGTGCACGACGGCCAGCGTCGGAGGCCAGAGCTCGGAGGCTGGCGCATCCATGCGCTGTTGCCTCACCACGGGATTGCCGTGCGGAGCCAATTCGGACTGCTGCGGCGGCACGTGTCGCGCCGACACCCTGCAGTGTCAGTGAACGCCAAGCGTCATCGCATGCGCGTCACGCGTGCGTGCCTCGACGTCTTTCCAGTCGACTTTTTTCGTGTCGAGCCGCACGCCGAGGAAGCCTCGTGAGCCGATGTACGCGGGCAAGTAGTAGCGCTTGGGATCTTTCGCGATCGCTTTGGCGTTCGCTTTCGGATCGCCCTTGATGCACGCGGAGATGATCCCGTCGCCGTGGTGGTTGTCGAGGAAGTAGACGAAAGGCTTCTTTTTGGCGCGAAACGTCGCGTGCTTCGACTCGCGGTCGACGTCGGTGGCGGCGAGGGCGAGACAAATCTTCGTGAGTCTCTCGAGCGCGGCCTTCGCGATTTTTTCGTCGGTGGTGACGCGCACGAGAGGCGGCTTTTTCGCGACCTTCGGTGGCTTCGCTTCGCCGGTGGCTACTTTCGGCGGAACGACACCGAGCCACGCTTCTTCGACGAGCATCGCGAGCGTCACCCAGTCGACGACCTTCGGATCCAGCGACACGCCGATCCATCCCGCCGGTCCCACGTACTTCGGCACGAAGTATTGATCGGGCGCGCTCTTCACGAGCTCCTTCTGCTTCGCGAGCGTCGACTTCACCCACGCGCTCACCGCGGCAGGGTAATAATCGTTGTCGACGAAGTGCGTGAACATCTTCCCGCGCACGTGAAAGCTCGGCATGCCGTGCGAGAGCTTCTCGTCGGCGCCGGGAAACGCGAGGCACA
>JAICXU010000225.1 GCA_025934595.1 Polyangiaceae bacterium
CCATCGTCGCGAGGGTGGCCATCGCGAAAACGATCGGAACGACGTGAATGCGCCTCATAGACATTGTTTCTTCGGGACGCGAACGCCCGTCGCGTCGATGGTATACGGAGGGTCGCAATCTTTCTTGTTTTTGGCTGTATTTCGATGCGGTATCGACGTGCCGTGCGACGTCGCGGCCGCGGTCGGCGCGGGAATCGTAGTGGCGGCGGTGGTGTCCGCTGCGACGACGTTCGGCGACGTCGCCGGCGGGCTCGGCGTCGAGGTCGAGCTCGGAACGGGAAGCGTATCGATCGAAATATGGGGCGCGGTCGACGTGTTCGCAGCGACGGTCGGGGGTGGCGCCGCATGGACTGCGGTTTTGGGGGCGCACGAGTGGCCCGCGAGCACGAGGATGCCGGCCGCGACCAAGCCGAGCCCGGCGATGCGCCCGGCGGTTTTTCGTTTCGACGGCGCGCCTGCGACGACGAGCGGCGCTTCGGTTTCGTCCGCGCTTGCGGGCGAGACCTCTTTTCCAGCCAAGAGGGACGCTGACTGCGGAGGCAAAATATCGCTGGCCGAGATCTCCGACGAAGGCGTAGGCGGCGTTACGCCACGATTCTCGGCCGGCTGTTTCGTCGGTGTGAGTGAGGAGTCGTCGACGAGGGAAGGGATTCTGCGTTCGTCGCTTTTCGCGTCCGTTTTTTCGCTCGGCTTGGCGGGCGGGCGCGCCGCCTTCGCCGCATCCGTTTCGGTTTTGCTGCCGCGGATGGCGGGCAATCGAAAATCGCTCGTCCCCATCGTCGGCGCGGCTCGGCCTTCGATCTTCGCGATCGTCTCTGCGCGATCTTTGAGCTGGATGCCGGCGACCTTCGCGACCCACTCTCCGATTTGACGCGGCGTCGCCGGCGGAATGGCTCGTTCGAGCTCCGTCGCCATCTCACGTGCCGTCGCATAGCGATCGTTCGGCGAGCGCGCGAGCGCCTTCATCGTGATCTGGTCGAGCTCCTCCGGCGTCGACGGAGCGACGCTGCTCGGCGGCTTGATCTCGCCCGCCAAAATCGCGCCGACGAGCGCGCCGACCTCTTGCGAAGCGTAGAGGCGCTGTCCGGTGAGCCCCTCCCAGAGCATCACGCCGGTCGCGTACACGTCCGCGCGTCGATCGACGAGCCCGGTGCTCACTTGCTCCGGCGCCATGTAACTGAGCTTTCCTTTGAGCTTGCCGTCTTGTGTCGAAAGGTGGACGCGTTGCGATGCTTTCGCGACTCCGAAATCCAAGAGCCGCGCCACGCCGTCGATTCCGAGGAGCACGTTCTGCGGCGAGACGTCGCGGTGCACGATGTCGAGCGGTGTTCCCGTATCCGAGCGCGCTTCGTGCGCCGCGTCGAGGCCGTAGAGAACGTTCGCGATGATGCTCACGAAAATGCGACGTGGGATCGGCGTCTTCGTCTTCGCCGCTTCCTTGAACAGCGTGAACAGCGACTCGCCGTGCACGTAATCCATGATGAGAAAGAGCTCGCCTTCGGACGCGACGACGTCGAGCACCGACACCACGTTCGGATGTTGGATGCGCGCGGCGAGCCGCGCCTCGTCGAGGAACATCGACACGAACTCGGGGTCGCGTGAAAATTGCGCGTGCAGCTTTTTGATCGCGACGGTACGCGCGAAACCGGCAGGCCCGTGCAGGCGCCCGAGATGGACCGTGGCCATTCCTCCGTGCCCGATCTCGCGGAACAGGAGATACCGGCCGATGTTACGCGGCGGTTCCAGCAGGTCGGCCCCTGACACAGGGTGAAAATGTACCACGGAGCTTTACCGCGACGTGCCTCCAAATCCGAGACTCTACTCTGCGGCGCTCGGCCTCGAACGATGCGTGAAATCGCGCAGCGCGCCGAGCACCCGACGAACCGTGACTTCGTCGAGCTCGGTTTCGCGCACCACGAACTCACGAACGAGCTTGGGGCTCACGTAACCGCACGAGATGACATCGGGTGGGAAGAGCGACGGGTGCTTCGCGCGCATATAGGTGCCGCGTGCGGCGTCGAGCGGTGACACGACGTCGTTCATTCCCACACTGATGCGATAGAGATCGTGCGCGCGAAGGGCCGCTGTGACTGTGACGCGATCGAGCTGCGTAGTCGTACAAACGAACTCGAGGAGCTCGTTTGGTACTGGGCTCATCTCGGCGGAATCTGACACGAGCCGCTCGTGCAGGGAACGCCGTTGCAGCAATCCGAGCTCTGCGTGCACGACTGTCCGTACGCAGCGCAGGACCCGCTGCCGCCGTCAGGCGATGACGTCGAGCCGCCGCACGTTCCGCTGGTCGATCCCGGCGGCACGTTGCAGTTCAAACCGTCGCAGCAATCGGCGGTCGTCGTGCAAGGACCCGCGGACGGGCTGCACGTGACCGGATTGCAAACGAGCGTGCCGGTGCTGTCGGGCAAGCACTTGCCGCCGCAGCAGTCACCGTCGAATGCGCACTCGCCGCTCGTCGGAACGCACGGCAAGACGCCGGCGTCGCCGCCGACGACGTGGCAGCGCGGAACGCCGATCGCATCGAGCTCGCAATCGGTCCTCGAGCCGAGGTGATCGCAGCAGTTGTTCTCTTCCGAGGAGTTGCCGCAGATGTAGCCATTGTCCTTGAAGTGGCAGACGTTGCCTTCCGGATTGCAGGAGTTGCTCGCGCTTCCTGCCGTGGGTGATGCGCAGTAACCGATGCTCGCGCCCGCGGCCTTCAAGCACTGCACCGTGGTTGCTCCCGGCAACGGCACGCCGCCATCCGGGTACGGCGCTTCACCGCCGCAGCAATCGTTGTCCTTCGTGCAGAGATCGCCTTCGACGTGGCAGCCGTTCGCGGGCTGACAAATGAAGACGCCCGTCGGAGCGAACGGAGCGCAGAGTCGGCTGCAGCAATCGAGGCAGCCCGCGCCGCCGTCGTTCGTTCCGCCGCCGCACACGGTGCCGTCGGTGCCGCCGGAGCAATTGTTCCTGCCGAGGCTCGGGAGCGCCGCGCACGTGCCGAGCGTCGAGCCCGCCGCGATCGTGCAGGTTCCCGTGCAGCAGTCGCTCGACTTCGCGCAGACGTCGCCTGCTTGCGTGCAGAACGAAGCCGTCAGCTGACAGACGCCGCCCGAGCAGAGCGTCGAGCAACATCCCTCGCCGCCGGCCGTGCATGCATTGCCCGCCGTGAGACACGTGGTGTTGAGCGGCGTGCACGTGCCGCCGCTTCCGCACGTTCCGCTGCAGCATTGATCGTTCGAGGTGCACTTTTGGTTGTCCGACGTGCACTCGGTGGCGCTGCATTTTCCGCTGACGCAGCTGAGTGAGCAGCAATCCGTTGCCACGCTACAAGCGCCATTTGCCGCCGTACATGAGCCGCCGACGACGGCGCCGCCGCACGTGTGGGTTGCCGAGTCGCAAACATTGGAGCAGCAGTCGGAGTTGTTGGTGCAGGCCGAGGACTGCGCGGCGCATATGCCGCTGCCGTCCACGTTGCTGCCGTCGCCTCCGCCGCCGTCGGCCGGGTTGACGCCGCTATCGTCGCCGCCGCACGCGATCATGATGCCGCTGCCCGTGAGCAAGAGACCCGAAAGAACAGCCAGTGCTTTCCACGTGGTGAGCGCGCTTCGCGGCATGAGAGACCTCCTAGGCAAAGGCGGAAAAATACCTTCGGATGGATTGTCGCCCGGAAACTGGCGAATCAGGCAAAATAAATCACCTGCTTTTTTTTCTCGCGCGCCCAAGCATTGGGCAGCTCCACGTACATGTCGCGCATGGCGTGTGACGGCCCGTCATCGTCAGGACGCATTAGTTGAACGCAGGGGGATTGATGCACGCTTCGCTCAGCGGATCGCACGATGGCGCTCCGGGCGGACAGTCGGCGTTGGACACGCACCTCACACACCGACCGGTCAATGGGCTGCAACGCGGCGTTCCGGAATGGCAGTCCGAGTCCACGACGCACTCGACGCATGTGCCGTTCGCGACGTCGCATCGGCGCCCGTCACAATCGGCGTCTTGCGTACAGACCACGCAAAGGCCGCGGGCGGTATCGCAGATCTTCGCGTCGCCCACGCATTCACCGCCGTCGACGCATTCTGCGATGCAGGATCTCGAAGTGGGCTCGCACATGAACCCCGGTGAGCAGTCGGCGCTCGAGCCGCAAGCCACACAAATGCGGAGCGTCGCGTCGCAATGCGGAGCCGTGCCATCGGTGCATTGCTCGCTCGTGACGCAAGCCACGCATTGACCGCTCTCGGGATCGCAATGAAACGATCCGCCGCAATTCGAGTCGGTCGCGCACTTTCCGATCGAGGCGTCGACGTTCGTTTCTCCGAGTCGAATCTCGCCGTCGCAGCGGACGAGTAAAATCAAGAGCGCGCCCCCGATGACGCCTGCTGCTTTCTCAATCACGGCGCGCCCACGGGCTCACGACGACGCACACGAGCCGGTGCGCTCGTAAAATCACGGCCCTGCGATCTCAGTGGCCTCGTCGCGCGCGAATCCGTGGGGATACCTCGAGAGGTAAGCTTGCGCCGCTTCGCGCGCGCGATCGTGATCTTGGCTCGCCAAGATGCGCATGCGTTCCACCGTAGCGCTTTCGGCGAGCCAGCTCGAAGGATACTTCGCGACGAACTCACGATAGAGCGAGAGCGCACCCGTGACGTCGCCTTTTCGCTTGGCCGCCGTCGCCTCGCCGTACAGCTGATTTTGCGCCGCGAGCTCCGACGCCGAGGTGGGCCTCGCGGTCGCGGGCGCCGGATGATTCGATCCCGCGTTCGCGGCCCCATTCGAGCCCGCGTTCGTGGCGGCACCCGTGAGAAGAGGCGAAGCTTGCGTGGAAGGCGTGACGGTGGCGAGAACGGGAGCTTCTTGCGCGCGCGCGGCGCATTCCGCCGGCCAGCTCGTTCCGGCGGGAACGCGCGACTCGCCACCTTTCGCGCGCACGACGACGGTGCCTTCCGAGACGTACACGCGCGTCCGCGTACCCGCGCTGCATGCATCCGACGGTGGCACGACGGCGACGCGGAACGACGTGCCGCGAACCTCCACCTCGGCGTCGGGCGTGCGCACGATGAAGCGCTCGTTCGCCGCGAGCTTCGCGACGTCGGCGCGGATCGAGCCGGTGCGAAGATCGAAAATCTGCGATGCGTCTTGCTCGACGACGCTCATGTCTGCGCCGGACTCCACGATGAGATGGCTGCCCGTCGACAAGCTCACGGCCGCGCGACCGTCGGCCGAAGCGACCACGCGATCGCCTGCAAAAATAGCGCTTCCGCCCTCGAGCGAGGCCTCATGGCCTTCGTGCAATAGAACGACACCGCCCGCGACGGCGTGTCCGGTGACGGTGACTTGCGCGGCGACGGTCGCGGCAGGTGCGGCGGCGCCGATCTCGCTCGAGTGTTGAATCCACGCGCGCGCACCGAACGCGACGAGCATGCCCGCCGCCGCGGCGGAGATCGTGAACGCGAGCTTTCGTGCCCTTCGTTTGCGGCCTTGCCTCGCGATCGTCATCACGAGCGCGGAGGTCGTATGGAGCTCGACCTCGGCGGAAGGCGGATCGATCGTGACGTGCTCTTTTCCGAGCAGGTCGGTGGCGAGACGAGCGAGGCGCGACTCGTTCTTCATGCGCCCTCCTCGGTGCTCTCGAGAATTCCCGCGAGCTCGCCGTCGCGTTCGAGCCGACTCTGCAGCTCCGCGCGCCCGCGCACGAGCCGACTCTGCGCCGCCGCGATCGACGCGCCCGTGATGTCGGCGATCTCGCGCAAGTCGTAACCCCACGCGTCGTGCAGCAGGACGGTCCATGCTTTCGTCGGATCGATGGCGTCGAGATGTTTTCGAATTTGAAGGAGCGCGCTGCGCATCGAGAGCTGCCGCGATTGGCTCGCGGGCCCTTCGGTGTCGACGTCGCCGCTGCAGCTCGCATCGAAGAGGCGGTTTCGCGATCGGCGCTTTCGGAGCTCGTTGAATACCGTGCGCGCGGTCACGCGCGAGGTCCACGTGTCGAGCGAGCACTCGCCGCGGAAGCTCGCGAGCGATCCGATGAGCGCGATCATACTGAGCTGCACGAGATCGTCGTGCTCGGAGTCGCGGCG
>JAICXU010000370.1 GCA_025934595.1 Polyangiaceae bacterium
ACGATCGCGGTGCGCCACGATTTTTACTTCGCGGGAAAAACGCAGACGACGACCGCGAGCCTCGGGTTCGATTACTTCTGAGCGTGGGCCCCATCACGGCTCGGTTTGACAACGCCTCGGCGCGATGTGAAAACCGATCCCGTGACCAAGCAAATCGTCGTTGTCGGAAAACGCACCTACGATCTGGAGCTCGGAGATGACGGCCGATGGGTCGTCTCGCGCGGCGGCATTCCCACCGGCTATTTGCATGTCCTCGCGAACGGCGAAACGGCTGCGTATCCTCTGTCGAGCGAGCATGAAGGAACCGCGGAGCTCGCGTCGGTTCTCGACGCGGCGAAAAAAGAAGCTTGGTGGAAGTAGGACCGCACATCTTCTTGCTCTCGCCGGCGCGGCTCGACGGTGCTCGCGGCAAGCTTCTCTTTCGCGACACCGCTGCGTTTCCTCTCGCAAAAAAAATCCGAACGCGCGAAGGCTGCGCGATCGGCGAGGTCTTTGCGTTCGTCAGCGGCCTGTATTTTCGCGGCAAGCTCGCGTATGCGAATGCGTTCGCGCGAGCTCCGACTTCGTCCGAGTGGATGCGCACGCTCGTCATCACACAAAATCGCGGGCTCGTGTCGGCCGACACGCGGGTCACCGTCGAGCACCTCGAAGCGTTCTCGAGCACCGCCATCCATGCCGACGAGCCCACGTTTCGAAAGCCGCTCGTGCGTGACGCGAAGATGATCGCCGATGCCACCACGCAGCACGGCGGCGACGTGATCTTGCTCGGGAGCATCGCGAGCGCGAAGTACGTCGAGCCCCTTCTCGAGGTCTTCGGCGAGCGTTTGCTCTTTCCGAAAGATTTCGTCGGCCGCGGCGACATGAGTCGCGGAGGTCTGCTCTTGCGCGCGGTGGATGCGAAAAAAGAGCTCGAATATGCCTCCGTGCAAGGCGCGAATCGAAAAGGAACCCGCCCGCCGAAGCTCGAGCCGCGCCGCAAATCGCGCGACGCGTGAGACGCAAAGTCGATTGTCAAAAAGGCAGGACTATCCTCGCGGCGCGTGCGGTTTTCCGCGACAAGGAGGAGAACCATGCAGTCGATCAAAACGATTTCGTTTCTCGTGCTCGCGTGCTCGGCATTCGGATGCGCGTCGGTGCACGCTGCGCCGCCGCCGGTCGCGCAAGCTGCGCCCGCGCCGAAGCGGGCCGAGCCGCGTCACATGTATCGCCTGGATTTCGTCGTCGCATCGGACGACCCCACCAACAAAGCAGGATTGCCCGGCGGTGGAACCTACACGTTGAACCTCGAGGAAAATCGGCGCGGCGAGATTCGATCGGGATCGAACATTCCGCTTTCGTCGGGCTCGCGCATCGACGTCGGGACGAAGCTGAGAGCGGTCTACACGTCGCTCGGCGATGACCTCTTGCTCGACAGCAGCACCGAGATCTCGGCTGGCGACTCGGGATCGATCCGCAAGCTCACGGCGGAAGGCGAAGCGCTCGTCACGCCGGGAAAGCCCGCGCTCATCGCGAGCGCGGAAGATCCGCAGGGCCACTCGCGCTACCAAGTCACCGTGACCGCCACGCGACTTCGCTGAGCATCGTTCGGTGACGATCAGAGCGAAGCAGCGTGCGGCAATCCGCCGTCCACCGCGAGCACGGTTCCCGTGACGTAGCTCGTGGTCACGAGAAAGAGCACGGCGTTCGCGATGTCGTCTGCGGTGCCGACGCGACCGGCCGGCAGAATGCTCGCCATGTGACCGAAGATCTGCTCTTGCTGCGCATCGCTCACGCCGGTCCAGTAAGACGTACGCAGCGTGCCGGGTGAGATCGCATTCACGCGCGTCGGTGCGAGCTCGAGCGCGAGCGTCGGAACGACCGCATCGAGCGCGCCGTTTACCGCCGCGATGTTCACCATGCCTTTCAGCGCGCGCCGATTCGCGCCGCCGGAGAAGAACGTGATCGAGCCGCCTTTTTTGATCCGCTTCGCGCCCGCGTGCGCGGCCGTGATCTGGACCCAGAATTTGCCGTCGAACGTCTCGCGGAACGAAGCGTCGGTGATGCTCGTGACGAACTCGCCGCCGCGATTCGTGGCGCCGGCGCTGATGACGAGATGATCGAATGCGCCGACGCGCTCGAAGAACGCATTCACCGCCGCCACGTCTTTCCCGTCGACGGCGAACGCCGATGCGCGATCGCCGAGCTCCTTTTTCACGTCCAACTTTTCCGCGCCGCGTCCCGCGACGATGACCTCCGCACCTTTCGACGCGAGCAGCTTCGCCGACGCGAGGCCGGCGCCGGAGCTTCCGCCGAAGACGACGACCCTTTGTCCTTCGAGCATGTGTCGTCTCCTCAGCCGCGTCGCTGCATGACGAATGCGAAGTCGCGGCCCTGACCGCCGACCATCGCGAGATGAATCCAGAGCATCGCGACGTTCTCGAGCACGCCCGCGTTGCGCAGCGGTCCCGCATCGACGGCGCGGAACCCGGCCTTCGTGGCGACTTCGGTGACCGCTTTTTTCGCGTCCGCGTCGTCGCTCGCGAGGAACACGTTTGCGCCACCGCCAGGCAAGCTGGGATCGGCGTGGAACTCGGCGCCGAATTGATTGAAGCCTTTCACGACGCGCGAGCCGGGCGCGGCTTTCGCGATCGCTTGCGCCAGTGATCCCTCGGCGGGCGGATTCCACACGGGGCCCTCTTTCCAAACGAGAGGATTGTTGCAGTCGACGACGACCTTGCCCTCGAGCACCTTCGCGAGCTGCTTCGCGACGTCGAGCGCGACGTTTCCCGGCACGGCGAGAAACACGATGTCGCCCCACTTCGCCGCTTCTTCCACGCTCGCCGCCGTCGCGCCTTTCGTCTTCGCGAGCAGCGCCTTCACGTCCGTGCCTTCGCGTACGCCGAACTTCACGTCGACGCCCGAATTCGACAAACGCGTTCCGAGATTTCCGCCGACATTTCCCGCACCGATCACCGCGACCTTCGCCATGGTTGTCTCCTTTGGATTCGAAGGAGAGGAGTAACGCGGTCTTCGATTCGCCCCAAGGGTCGAAAGCCGAACGCAGTGTCCCGAATTTGGGACATAATCGTCCTGATCATGAAGAGCTCGGCGCCGGGCGTCTCGCCATGAAGCCGCGATCGGGTCTCGATCCCGAAGCCATGCTCGCCTTCGCCGCGCTCGCCCGGGCGGGCGGCATTCGTGGCGCAGCTCGCGAGCTCGGCGCGCCGCGGTCGACGTTGAGCCGCAAGCTCGCGGAGCTCGAAGCCCAAGTCGGCGCGCCGCTCGTGGTCCGCACGGCACGACGCTTTGCGCTCACGGAGATCGGCGTCACCTTCGCGCACCAATGCGAAGCGCTCGAAAAGCTCGTGCGCGAGTCACGCGATCTCGTCGGTCGCGCATCCAGCGAGCCCGCGGGACCGTTGCGCGTCGCCGTCGCGCCGGTGCTCGGAGAAGAAATTCTCGCGCCGATTCTCGCCGAGCTCGTCCTTCGGTATCCGCGGCTCTCGGTCGAAGGTCATCTCGCGGTGGGCTACGTCGATTTGCGCCGCGGATCGATCGACGTCGCCCTTCGCGCAAGCAAGCTCGAAGACGCGTCGGATCTCTTCGCGCGTCGGCTCGGCACGTCGACATCGGGTTGCTACGTGAGCCCCGCCTATGCGAAATCACGGGGGGTTCCGCGATCGATCGTCGATCTCGCGAAGCACGATTGCATTCTCGTCGGCTCATCTCCGGACACGTGGACGTTTCGCGCCGGCGGGCGTGATCTTCGCGTCGGGGTATCGGGCCGGCTTCGCATCGACAATTTTCGCGTCGCGCGAGACGCAGCGGCGAAAGGTGCGGGCGTCGTGCGTGTGGCGACCGTGTTCGCCGATCCGCTCGTGCGAGCGGGCGCGCTCGTTCCCGTGCTCGAAAAATTCTGGGTGCCCGTGCCCATCTTCGCGGTGCATGCCGGACCGAATCCGCCGCTGCCACGCGTGCGTGCATTCATCGAAGCGGCAAAAAAAGCCGTCGCGAAAGCATTGCCGACGAGAGGCGCCACACCGTGGAAGTCGGCGTAGCGTTGCCGGGGTCCTTCCTAAGGTGTGACGAGCGGGTTGACGCCCGCGCCTGCGAACGAAATCGCGACCGACGAATCCGGTTCGTCGAACTTCCCGTAAGGCAGCCCAACGCCCGTCGTCGGATCGATCGCGATGGCCTGGCCGCTGCCATCGTGTGTGAACGCGAGCACCTTTCCACCGCCGTATGCGACGCCGAACAATTTCGGGAAGCCGGTAGGGTTTGCCTTGGCGGTGGTGTTTCCGTTCGTGAGATCGATGGTGGCGAGGGCGGGGTTGTTTTGCGTGCTGGCCATCCCCAGGTTGTAGGTCGTGCCGTAGACGGTGCCGTCACCTACGACTGCGAGATCGCCGCTGAGCGCGAGGTTGCCGCTCATCGTGATCGGAGGGCCGACGGTTGGCGGCATCGTCGTCGTGTCGAGTGGACAGATCGCGTCGCTGAAATCGCCGAGAAAAAGGTGGCCCGTGCGATCCGACGCAAGGGCCACATTCTGGGTGCCGCACGGATCGATGTGACCGACGAGCGTCACATGTCCCGTGGTGGGATCTGCCGTGTAGAGCGCCGTCGTCGAAATGACCCAAATGACGTCGTCGGGCGTGACGGCGAGATCGACGATGGGGTCAGGTCCAGCTCCGCCATCGGGCGTGGGCGCTTGAAA
>JAICXU010000893.1 GCA_025934595.1 Polyangiaceae bacterium
CGAATCTCGCCGGCGCGGTGCCGCTGGTTCCGATGGGCGAGCTCGGCGTCGTGCCCGGCCCCGTGCCGCCGATTCCACATGCGATCGGGGAATCGGTCTCCGCGAACGCGCCGGCAAACGCTCCCGACGTCGCGCCGTGGGTGTCGTCGGGCGACGGCACATTTTCGATCGCGCCGGTTTCGCCGGGTCGTGTGCGGCTCGTCGTTCACCATCCGCAATATGTCGAGACGGCGAGCGAGGTCGTCACCCTCACGTCGGGTGGAACCGCTCACGTCGACGTCGTCATGCATGCCGGAGGCTCGCTCGAAGGTCGCGTGCTCGATCCGAACGGTCAGCCGGCGCCGAACGTGCGCGTGACGGTGAGCGCGGTGCGAGGCGCGCTCGAGCGTACGACGCTGACGGCGGAAGACGGCACGTTCGCGTTCGCGTCGCTGCCGCTCGACGTCTCGATCTCCGCCGCTCTCGAGGACGACCCTCTAAGCACGCTCGTGCGCCTCCCCGTTTCGATCCCCGACGGCGCGCACAAGTCCATCACGTTGAATCTTCCTGCCGCGCGAAAACCGCTCGATTTCCAGGTGATCGACGATCGGGGCTACCCCGTCGACACCGCGCAAATCACGGCGCTTTCGCTCGATCCGTCGGCGCCGCTGCGCTCGACGATCTTCACCGACGCGCGCGGCGAGGCCCACCTGCCGAGCGGCGCGGGCCTTCCGCTGCGCCTCGAAGTGTCGGCGCCTTCGCACGCACCGAAGGTGGTGACGCTCGCGGCGGAAAATCCGGACACGAAGATCGTGCTCGGCCGTGCCGAGAGCGTGACCGGTGAGGTGCGTTCGACGCGAGGCGATCCGATCGCCGACGCCGATGTTGCATTCTACACGCAAATGGGAATTCGGCGCACGCGCACCGACGCTAACGGCGCCTTCGCGCTCGACGGTCTCGCGGCGGGCAGCGCAGCGGCTCGCGTGCGAGCGCATGGCTACGCGCCGAAGCAGGCGAACGTGAACGTCGCCGCGCAAGACGGCGCGCGTCCGACCGACGTGCCGCGATTCGAGCTCGAAGAAGAGGCAGTCGTGGAGGGTGTCGTTCTCGATTCACATCGCGATCCCGTGCAAGGCGCACGCGTCGCGTCGGGCGGTGTGGCGACGTACGTGCAGAACGGCGTGACGCCGCCTGGGACCGCGGTCACCGATCGACTCGGGAAATTCAGGCTCGGCGAGCTTCCGTCAGGGACGGCGACGCTCGAAGCGTACGCGCCCGACGTCGGACGCGGACGAATCGCGAACGTGAAGCTCACGAGCGGTCGCACCACGAGCGATATCACCATCACGCTCGGCGCCGAAAAAGGCGGAAATGAGCCCGCCGCGAGCGGCGGCGTCGCGGTGACGCTCGGCATCAGCGACGCGAACGATCTCGTGATCGTCGACGTCACCGAAGGCAGCGCGGCGGAGCGTGGAGGCCTTGCCCCTGGTGATGTCGTGCTCCAAATCGACGGCCAGGCCGTTCATGCCATGGCCGAAGCGCGCGCGAAGCTGAATGGCCCTCTCGCCGACGACGTCGTCATCGTCGTGAAGCGCGGCGATGCAACGCTCACGCTCCGCATCGAGCGCGAGCCCGTACGTCGTTGACGAACAGGCGCGCGCGCTTGCGCGCGTCCACGCCGGCCTCACTCTTTCGCGAACGACAGCGTCTTGCCCGGCATGATCTGCCAGCGCATGGCGCGATCGGAATCGAACGTGAAGGTCTGTGGATCGTTCGGGCCGTCGCGATCGGTCTCGATGATGATGGAGCGCTTGTCTTCCCGAACGACTTTGTATTTCGCCGTCTGCTTGCCGTCGTTCGTGTGGACCGTCACCGTGTCGCCTTCGAACGTGAGCTCCGTATCCATCGCGAATTGATTCGCCGCCTGCTGCGCGCTCGGCAAGATGCCTTCGGCTTTCGAGCCGCGCCGAGCTCGTCCGTTATGCCCTCGCCTCGGGCATGCTCGAGCTCGATCGTGCCCACAGCGCGTAGGCGCCGCTCGCCGGCGCAGCTCCCGCGACGCGCGGGACCGCCCGCGCTCCGTGTTTCGTTCTTCACGATCGTGCGCACGCGCTTGGCGAGCTTCATGAGGATGCGCATCAGATCTTTCATCTCTTGTGCCGTGAGCGACTCGAGCGCGCCCTTGAACACGACCATCG
>JAICXU010000254.1 GCA_025934595.1 Polyangiaceae bacterium
AGCAGAAACGACGTTGGAAATTGCTTCAAGACTTCATTCACCGCAGGGTCGTTGAGGGCGTTGCGCATTTCGTTGACTTCGTTTTGCGTCGCCGTCTGTCGGTGTGGTTGAAAGGTCTCGTAAGGAAACTGCAAAAAGATCGACGCGAGCGCAGCGGAAGATTTTCGCGCGATCGCCGGGCGCGGCGTGCGCGGTCGCGTCGACGGAAAGGCGGCGCTGCTCGGTAGCGCGCGATTCATGCGCGACGAGAACGTGGAGCTCACGCCGCTCGGCGGCGCGGGCGAGGGCGAGGGCGCAACCGAGATCTACGTGGCCCGCGACGGCCGATCGATAGGCTCGCTCGTCGTGACCGATCCGCTACGAAACGGCGCAAAAGAAGCCGTTTCCGCGCTTCGCGCACGCGGGGTGCGCATCGTCATCTTGAGCGGCGACACCGAAGCCGCGACGCGGCACGTCGCGCGTGAGCTCGATGTGATCGACGTGATCGCAGAGGCTTCGCCCGAAGAGAAAGCCGCGGCGATCGAGCGACTGCGAAAAGACGGCGCGATCGTCGCGATGACCGGGGACGGAGTGAACGACGCGGTGGCGCTCACGACCGCCGACGTCGGAATCGCGATCGGCAGCGGCGCGGACGTGGCCGTCGAGAGCGCGGGCATCACGCTGTCGGGAAATGACGCCGGGAGAATCGTGGCCGCGCGCGCTCTTGCCGAGAAGACGCTCGCGAACATGAAACAAAATCTCTTCTTCGCGTTCGTCTACAACGCGGCTGGCGTTCCGATCGCGGCGGGCGTGCTCGAGCCGTTCTTCGGAATCGAAATGAGCCCCATGATCGCGGCGGGCGCGATGTGCCTGTCTTCGGTGTCGGTCATCGCGAACGCGCTGCGGCTCCGCGACGCCTCGCTCGCGTGACGGCGAAGAGCGCCAGCGCGATGCCGAGGGCGCTCGATCCGCCTTTTTTTCCCGCGTCGCGTGAGATCGCGCATCCACTGCTCTCGTCGAGCGTCGATCCGTCGTTCGAGGAGTTGTCCGCCGCCCCGTCGCCCTTCTGCGGCGCCGGTCCGCCTTGGCTGCCGATGACGCTGCCGTCGGGGCCGAAGATCGATCCCCCGTCGGGCAAGCTCGCGGTGATGCATGCACCGGTGGCCTCCACGATGCCGATGTCGGCGCCGTAATAAAATTTCAAGATCGTGTCGAACGAGTCGCCTTGATCGGCGAGGCATCGTGAGCCGAGCTGCGACATGCATCCGCGATTCGCGTAGTTCGTGGGGCTCACGTAACCGAGCGTCGTTTGATCGATTCCTGATCCGCTCGTGCCTTGGTTGTAGGTGACGTAGGCCTCGGTGCCCGTAGGATCGCTGCCGGTACCGACGCAATCGGGCGGCGTTGCGTCTGCGCCAGCGACGAAGAACGAGCAGATCGTGGCGTCGTGGTACTGGAGCACGATGCCCGAAGTTTCGGCGACTGCTTCGATGTCGTCCGCGTCGGGCTCGGACGCGCACGAGTAGACCTGATCGCCTTGGCCGTCGTCGATCGAGCCGGACGAGTCGAGCTTGTAATAGAGATAGCTCCGCGCCGCGACCGCTTGGGCTTTCAGCGATTCGAGCGGAGCGCCGCCGTTCTCGCAGTGCACGACGTGCGGCAAGTAATCGGTCTCGACGTCCAACGTGCCGACACCGTTCACTTTCGCCGTGCAATACGCGTCGAGCGCAGCCGCGGACGACCCTGTCGTCTCCGAATTCGGCTGCGAAGCGCACGCGACGAGCCCCAAAGCCGCGAGCGTCGCGACGGGCGCGAGCGTTCGAAATGAAGCCTTTTTCCCCGGCATTCGCAGAGAAAAGCCTACCACATCAATGCTAGCCTGCGCGCGCCATGTCGGACGTAGACAAGATCACCAAGCTTCTTCATGACGACGCGATCGAAAAGCAGATCGCCGCTGCCATCGTGCTCTGCGAATTGCGCGCGAAAGGTCCCGACGTCGTCGCCGGGCTCTCGCACGCGCTCGACAGCGGTGTGCCGCTTCTCCAGCGTCACGCGCTCGAAGCGCTCGCGCGGGCGGGCGCGAAAAAAGCGCTGCCGAAAATTTTTCCGCTCCTCTCGTCGAACGACGCCGACGTCCGACGCGCGGCCACGAGCGCGGTCACGAGCTGCGGCGACGAAATTCTCGGAACGATCCGCACGCGGATGGCGACAGCATCACCGGAAGAGCGACGCGCGCTCGACGCCGTGCTCGCGGAGCTCGGCGGAAAAGATGCATTCTCCACGCTTCTCGCCGGTCTCGCATCGAGCGAAGGCGAAGCGGCGAAACAAGCCGCGATCGCGGTTCGTGCGCACGTGAAGGGCGCGGACGGGCGCGCGCGTCGCAGCTACCTCGCGGAGGTCGAAAAATTCCTGAAGCCGCAAAAGAAAGGCGACCGTCCGCCGCAAGCCGTCGCGGCGGCGGTGAAAATTCTCGGCTACCTCGAAGACGACAAAGCCATGCCTACGCTCCTCGCGTTCGCGCGCGATCGCAAAGCGGCGCCCGTCGTTCGCCAAGAAGCGATCATCGCGCTTCGATTCGCGCTCGGCGAAACGAAGGCGGCACCGAAGGTCGTCGACGCGCTCCTCGACGCGGCCGAAGCCGAAGATCGCACGCTCGCGCAAACCGCGCTGCATACGCTCGGCAGCCTGAAGGTGCCGGCGGCGGCGATGAAACGTCTGCACAAGCTCGTCGCGCATCCGGACATCGAGCGCGGACGCTTCGTGATCGAGCATCTCGGTCGTCAAAAGGACGCGGATGCGGCCAAGGCGCTCGTCGACGTTCTGCACAAATCCGATAAAAAACGCGCCGAAATCGCTGCCGCGGCGCTCGAAGGCAACGAGCACGCGATCCCCATGCTCGCGAAGCTTTTGCTCGAGCTCACCGACGGCGACCGCATGTGGCTGACGCGCAACGTGCTCCGCCCGAACGCGAAAAAAGTCGCAACGGCGACGCGCAAGGCGCTCCTCGAGACGGCGACGAAGCGATTCGGCAGCGGCGAGCGAAATTGGGAAGCTTTGTTCGACGTCGCACGCGACGCCGACCCGACGTCCGCCGCCGACGCGCTGCGTGCGCTCGCGCAGAAGTTGAAGAAGAACAATCCCGACAAATCACTGGCCGTCTACCGCATGCTCTCGAAATCGGACAAAGCCACCGACGAAGACCGCTTCGCGCTCGCTTCCCTCGAGCTCTCGAAGAGCCCGCGCGACACGCGTCCCGCATCGCGCGCGGGTGACGAAGCGCTCCGACAATTGGCGACGCTCGCAGGTCGCGGCTTCGACGTCACCGCCGCGCTCCGCAAAGATCGCTCCGTCGGCCTCGAAGAAATGTTCTACGTCGGATTCCACTTCGTCGAAGAAGGTCACCCGGCCGGCGAGGAGCTCCTCGGCGAGGTCGTGAAACGCGGCGGTCGCGCGAAGATCGCGAAAATGGCCAAAAACAAGCTCTCTTTGGCGGCGCAAGCTTAAGCCCCGAACGCCGTCTTCAAATACGGTCCTATCGCGTCGACGACTTGCGGCGGAATTCCGTGACCGCCGCGAAAGTCGATGAATTGGATTTCGAGACCCGCCTTCACGAGCTCGTCTCGCAATTCGGTCGCGACCTCGAAGGGCAAGATCGGGTCTTCTCGGCCGTGGCTTTGCAAGACACGAAAGCCTCTTCGATTTGTCATGAGCGGCCGCCATTCGTCCGCATCGATGAGCGTGCTCGACAGAAGCACGAGACCCGCCGGCGGATTCTTCGCGCGCAAGGTCATGTCGAGCGCGAGCATCGACCCTTGCGAAAATCCGCCGAGCACGACGCGGCTGCGAGGCGTGCCTTCTTTTTCGAGCACGTCGAGCATCTCTGCGACGGCGGCGCGCGACTCGTCGAGGCCTTCCGGTTTCTCGCGCACGAGCTCCTCTACTTTTCCTTGCATCATCGCGAGCTGGAATCGGCCGACGTCGATGTTCCACCACGCGCGCCCGTCGCCGTAAGGTCCGCCGAGCTCGATGGGCGCTTCGGGAAAAATGAATCGCGTGCCGCGCGGTGCGTCGATGACGCGCCAGAGGCTCGCGAGGTCGTCGCCGGGCGCGCCGAATCCGTGCAAGAGGACGAGCACCGGTCCGTCACCGCCGCCCTCGCGGTCCGACCCGCCGGCCATGAGGGCTCGCAAACCGCCAAAATCACGCTGTTTCATGAAGCCTCACGAAATTCTTCCGGAAATAGATCGAGCCCGAGCCTGCCACGTAAAAATGGTCATGAGCCATTTTATTCGCATCGCAAAGGGTCTGGGCATCGGGGCATTGGCGCTGGCGGCGTGGATCGCGCCGCAAAATGCGAAGGCTTGTGGCGGCGACGTCGATGTCGTTCGGCCCGTGATTTCGTTTCCGCAACAGAACGCGCAGACGCTGCTCACCGCCGCCGCCGACCTCGAATCGCGCGCGCGCATTTTCGACGTGCAAGCGGCGACGTTCACGCAGCGCGCTAGCGAAGCGAGCATCGATGCGCGTGCCATTCGCGTGCAGGCAAGCACCTCGGAAGATGCGACCGAGCGCGCGCAGCTCCTGAGCCTCGCGAATCAGCTCGCGTCGCAAGCCGCGACCGAATCCGTCACGGCGTCGAACCTGCGTCGCCAGGCGACAGCGCTTCGTGAAGAGGCACGCCTCGATCGCGTTCGCGCCGCGCAGCTCACCGGCGGCGGCGGCAGGTGGCGAGGCGCTCCGACGCAAAGCGGCGTCTCTGCGCGGATCTAGCTCTTTTTCCCGCAGAAGAGATATCTTTGGGCGGTGCGTCCGCCGCGAATTTCGCGTCCAACTCCCGGTGAGGTGGACCCACTCGCGTTCGACGAAGAGCCCTCGCAAGAGAAAGGTCTCGAAGAAGTCGAGCACGCGCTCTCCGCGCTCGCGGGTCGTCATCCCGAGCACGTAAGGCTCGAGCGCGAAGATCAAGCTCGCGCCGATCGCCGACGACGTGAGCTCGCGCGCGCGGTCGTCGTCGAAAAAAAGAAGCGGCGCATTCGGCTCGCGAAGCGAGTGCTCGCGATCACGGCAATCGGCGCAGCGGCGTACTTGGTGCGCGCGCACGTGCTCGAGATTCGCGCGGCGCGCTCGCTCGTCGATGCGCAAGCGCGAACGTACGCGAGCGTCGGATTCGCTGCTTTTCCCGACGATCCGTGGACGCCGCTCCGCGCCCAAGGCGACGTCGGTCCCGGAAGCTGCGTGGTCGCCGTCGCCGGCGATGCACAGGGCGCGGCCGATCTCGAAATCGACCGCGACGGCGTCACGACGAAAGGTCACGGCAGCATCGGGTTTTGTTCGTGCGCGTCCGAAAAAATCACGGCGACGACCGGCGCGGGCGCGGTTCGCATTTTGCGGCGAAGCGCGAACGACTTCGGCGGCCCGCTCGGGTTCACGTTGCGCGCCGTGAAACCCGACGTGCTCGTCGATTCTCCCTGCGCCGAAGCGCAGCTCGACGACTTCTTCAAGCTGCAATCGTCCGACGTAGCTGCGCCCGACGCGCTCGAGGGCGCGGCAGCGACCTTCGCGCAAATCGGATACCGACCCATGGCAGCGGAGGTGAGCGGCGCTCCGTTCGCGATCGTCAAAGCGCCGGAACAGACGTGCTCGATCGCGCTCTCCAGCGAGCCGATTTCGTTGCGGCTCACGGGCGGTGCGCGGCCCATTCAGAACACCGAAGGCGCCATCG
>JAICXU010000773.1 GCA_025934595.1 Polyangiaceae bacterium
AAATACTTGCAGGATGCAAATAAAGGACAAGCCTGCGGCTGGTGATCTCGCATAGATGAGATTTCGCCTCGTTTTTGGCTGTTTCGTGACGATCGCGCCGGCCGCGAGCCTCGCCGCGTGCGGCCGCTCTTCGTCGTCCGCGAGCCCCGATGCGAGCGCGAACGACGCTGCGATCGTCGTCTTCGATGCGTCGGGCGAGATCGAAGACGCGGGCGAGGACGTCGCCGAAGAACCGTACCGTCGTCCGGACGTCCATCGCGTCCTCCACTTGGGCGACAGCACCGTCGGTTTCGCCGGTGGTCTCACGAAAGCGTTGCGACCGCGCTTCGTCGACGCCGGCATCAAGTATTACGGCGACTCGTACACGGCGGCGGGAATCCAGAGCTACGACGACGACAAGGACAAGCGCCTTCAGGTTCTCATCAAGGCGTTCAAGCCCGACATGATCATCATCAACATGGGCATGAACAACCTCACGGTTCCGCATCCGGAGGTCTTGATTCCGCACATCAAGTCGCTCGTGAAAAAGTTGATCGGCGATGGGCCCGTGCCGCGCGTCTGTTATTGGATCGGCCCGCCGAGCTGGAAACCGGATCGCCGCCTCTTGAATCCGGTGCTCGCCGAGAACACGCCGCCGTGCATCTTCTTCAATTCGTCGAACTTGATGCTCGAGCGTCAGAGAGACAAGGTGCATCCCACCGACAAAGGCGGCGAGGTCTGGGCGAAACATTTCTGGTACTTCTTCGACACCGGAAAAGAGCTCATCGATGACGACTGGGTCGACGGCGGCGGTCACTGATCAAATTCGCGCGTTGCGGAATGGCTCGCACGGCGCCGAGCGTTCTACGGCGCGCATGCCCGGTCGCTGGTTCAAAAACGCCTTGTTTTTGGCTCTGATTGCGTTCTCTCTCGGCGCGTGCGGAACCGAGCGCTTCGGCGCCGTCTATCCGCCGCGACCTCCCGCATCGCCCGCGCCGCCGCTCGCCGATCCCGCGCCGTCGCGGATCGTGATGCACGTCGCCGTCTCGTCGGGCGTGCTCGGCGAGGTGCTCGAGCAGTCCATTCCCCGCGACGGCCAGGGCGACTTCACGCTTCTCGGAGGCCAGCGTCATTACACGTGGGAGCGAGGACCGCTTCATCTCTCTTTTGATCAGGCGCATCTCATGATCGACACGAACGTCATCGCGCACGTCGACGTGAAGATCACGACCGCCGACATTCCGCTGTCGCTCCACATCGTCGCGCAACCCGTCGTAAACACGGAATACGACGTGAAGCTGCAGTCGACGGAGGTGAAGGTCACGTCCACCGACCGGCGCATGAAATTCGCCGACAGCGCCGCGGGCGCGCTCGATCTCATCGGCAATCAGATCAAGGCGAAGGTCGACGACTTCCACTACGATCTGAAGCCGGCGCTTTCGGAAGCGTATGCGCGCGCGGCAAGGCCCATCGACATTCCGATCGGCGAAGCGCACGGCTGCGCGAATCTGAACGTGCTCAGTGTCGAGGCCGGTCCCACGATCCTCGCTGACGGCATCGAAAAAGATCTCGCGCTCGTCGTAGCGCCGTCGGTCACCATCCCCTGTCCAGATCCGAACGCCACATCGACCTTGCCGCCGCTGCAGAACGTGGCGCTCGTTCCGGCGGGTCCTTTCACGGTCACCATCCCGATCGCCGCCGCGTATTCCGAGCTCACGAAGGTGATGAACGTGGTCTTCACGAACGGGAAATATTTCTTCTCGAGCGAGTATCCGAATTTGTATCTCGAGAAGCCCGAGCTCTATGAATCGCAGGGCCAAATCGTCCTGAAAATGCACATCGCCGGACCCGTTCACAAATTCGGAATCGATGCCGACTTGAACGGCGACCTCTATTTGAGCGGCCACATCGCGGTCACGGACAACGAGCTCTCCATTCCGGATCTCGAGCCCACGATCGAAACGAAAAATTTTCTCTTGTCGCTCAAAGCGATGGCCGACGGCGAAAAGATCCGCGACCAAGCGCGACAAGCGCTCCGCCTCGACATCGGTGAGCGATTGCAAGCCGTGAGAGACAAGCTCGGCGCGGACCTCACGTTCGCGACCGATCAAGGATGCTTCGAAGGCAACGTCGACAAGATCGAGGTCACCGGCGTGTATCCGCACGGCACGTATGTCCGCGTGTACGTGGCGGTCACCGCCCGCACCAACGTGCGCGCGCCTTGTGACGCGGCGTCGAGCCCGTAGCGCGAGGTTACCTCTTGCGAATCCGCTCGGAAGCGGGTCGCCCGCGGTCCGATGCCGCGCCGTCCTTGTATGCGACCCAGCACGGCGGACACCGCCAGACCGCGACGAGATTTCCGGTCGCGTTCGGCTCGCGCACGAGGCGCCAGCCGTATTCCATGCTGACGAGGTTCGTATTGCTCGCCAGAAACTCGAGGGTGCGCGCTTCGGCTTCGGCGGTGCTGATCTTGCTCGCACGCACACGGGCCAGCAGTCCGGACGAGCCGTGTTGTTTCTGGTTCCAATCGTCCATGGTAGCCAGCACGTCCTCGGTCTGGTGGACGG
>JAICXU010001128.1 GCA_025934595.1 Polyangiaceae bacterium
ACGCTCGTCTACGTGCTCGCGGTGATGCGACAGCTTTCGCTCCCCGGGCAACGAGGCGAGCCCATCGGTTGATCGCGCTTACTGGTTTCGAATTTCCATTTGTGCCGTGCGATAGCGCGCGATCAAAAAATCCCGAAGCGTCTCCATTTGCCGCTTCGGGCTCTCGGCGTTCGGTGCCCGCGCCGTCGGTGCGTTCGCCGCGCGCGCGAGCTCGGCCTGCGCTTGCCATTCGGCGGAATCAGGAAGCCCGAGCGCGTCCCGAAATGCGGTGCCCATTTCGATCGCGTTCGAGAATCGCTTCTCCGGATCTTTCTCGAGAGCCTTGAAAAATAGGCCATCCAGCGCTCGCGGCGCGTGCGGCAAGAACGTGGAGATCGCGGGCGGCGTGCTCATGACTTGCTCTTTGCGCACCATGAGCTCGCTCTTGCCTGCAATCTCGAACGGGGTTCGCCCGGACAGCATTTCGTAGAGCACGGTCGCTGCGGAATACAGATCGCTGCGGCCATCGAGCGGGTGCGAGAGCACTTGCTCGGGCGACATGTACGCGCCTGTTCCCGGAACGAGATCGCCTTCGTTCGCCGCACCGGCCATGTGCGCGATCCCGAAGTCGCCGAGCTTCACGATGCCGTCGCGGCGGATGAGGACGTTCGACGGCTTCACGTCGCGATGGACGATACCGAGCGCGTGTGTTGCGGCGAGCGCACCGAGCAGCTGCTGGAAGTAATACCAGGATCGCTGGAGGGGAACTCCGGGCGGCATGTTCGGACCGGCGAGCTTCGCGCGGGCAATGTGACGTGCGATTACGTCGGCGAGGGTTTGGCCGTCGACGTATTCCATGGCCAAAATCAGCACTGAATCGCGCGCGCCGGGAGACGGCCACGAGAAGAGCTCGACGAAGCGAACGATGTTCGGATGCGGAAGCTGCTCGAGCGCCTTCGCTTCGTTCAAAAAAAATGTTCGAACGATTTCGTTCGTGCCGACGTTGTCGCCCATCACCTTGAGCGCGACGAGAAGAGGCTCTTTCGAACGCGGATCTTTCGGCGCATAAAAGAGCCACGCGCGCCAAACCGTGGCCATGCCGCCTTGTCCGACCTGCGCGTCGATGACGAAGCGTCCGTAGCCGCGCTCCAGCGTCATCCCCTTTTCGATCTTCACTCGCTCTTGTGGAAGGAGCGCTTTGCAATTCGGACAGACACGCATGCCCGGCAGCACGGGTGCTGCGCACGAAGGGCAAGGTCGGCCGAGCGCACGAGTTTCGGGCACGTCGCTAGCCTAAGTCCCCGCGCGATATTTGCCTCGTTTTTTGCCCCGTTCGCCTCGGAGGGAAAGGAGTCGTAGACTGACGGAGGAGCGTTTTTCATGGAGCTCGCCCTCGGAATGCTCGCCCCCGCACCCGATTTTCGGTACGTCGGCGTCGCGCCGATGAAGACAAGCGCGCTCGCCCAGCTCCTCTATTGGGTAGGCGGCGGAGCCGCGATCGGCGGCGCGACGTTCGCGCGCGCGGGGCATTCGTTTCATGACGCGCTCGGCGCTTCGCTCTTCGGCGCCGTGAGCGCCGGCGCATTG
>JAICXU010000549.1 GCA_025934595.1 Polyangiaceae bacterium
ATATGCGAGACGGGAAATATGTGTACGCCATGTATCCGCCGAATGACTTTAACGGTGGTGGCTTCCTCGCCGGCGACGTCAACGAATTCCACCCGTCGTTTGCTCACCATTTTTCCGACGCGCTTACCCATGGAGTGGTTGTGGGAACGCTCGGCGTTTTGGACGTGGACGAGACCGATACCTTTCGACTGTATGAGTGGGCTCAAAGTCCCAAAGTCATAAACAACCCTCAAGACGTCGGGCTGCAATATAGTTTTGCGTTCTTCTCCTCCAACGCTCTCTTTTGGGCCGCGACCAATGCGACCTACCTCCGCGTGGGCGAGTATACGGACTCCGTTGGCGCGATCGACTTCCTCACCTTTGGAAACGATTGGACCCAAGGCGCCGGCGACCTCGGTTCCGATGGCCAGAATATGGTTTGGGTTGAAGCGAGTGGAAGAGCGAACGAAACAGCTCCGTTCGCTACCGCCTCTTACATGACGGCGCCGTTCACTACGGATCCGACCAAGATTGTCAAGCGTCGCTTACGCTCAGAAGATCCGCGAGGACTGAGCGCGCTGCCCACCACTGTAGGTTGTGGCTACGCGGCGCGATCCACCAACGATTCGTCAGGCCACATCAATGGGATTCGAATCGTGCGGATCTCGGACGGAACCTCGTGGCAGCTGCTTGATAATCTTAGTGTGCCGTGGGGATGGATCCATCCCTTGGCCATTACGTGTGATGAAATTTTCGTCTCAGTTCTTGCAGCGCCGAATGCCAACAACATCGCCCGCGTGCGCATTTCCTCGCTCGGGCCTGGCATTCCGGCGGACTGAGCGTGCGGCGACACGCAGGTTCTCGGAAACGTCTCTTGGCGACCGCGATAGCGTCGGTCGTCGTCGCAGTGTGCGTGATAGGCCTCGGATGCGGCCCGAACTTCGATGCGTGGTGGACCATCGAACGTTGCGATCCTGCGTGCACGAATGGCCAAGTATGCTGCTACACCTTTTTCTACTATGTCTTGCCGGATGGTGATGCCGATCCCAACCCCGACCCCGAGGCAAACACCTACACGGCCCCGCCGATCTCGGAGTACCCCGATGGTCGCGCGATGATCGATATCCGGCCCACATGTGGGACCTTGACGGTGGACTCGGATTTTCCGCCATTCAACGGAGCTTTGGATGGCACGCTCGGGCACTGCGAGCTCTATCCGCCGCGTTGATCGCGAATCCTCTTGTTTTTACCAAGCAACCGCGATCGCGACGAAGGTCGCTCCGCTCGCGCCGTGACGACGGCGGGCTTGTCCCACGTGGAAGAGCACCTAGCGCGCAGGCTCGCGCGTGACTACTTGCGCCTATCTCCACGCCCAATTCCTCTGGATCGTCCAATCGCCGGCACATTCGCGCAGGAAATCGTAGCGGGTGAAATCGAGTGCGTGTCACAATGAGCTTGTATGGCCAAGGCCTTCGCATCGGACGACGAGCTCGGCGAACCGAGTCCGATCGAGCTTCGCCGCGGCACGCGCCTCGGTCGCTATGAGCTGCTTTTGCCAATCGCAAAAGGCGGCATGGCACGCGTGTGGGCCGCACGACAACACGGCCAGCGTGGGTTCACGAAGCTCGTCGCGATCAAGACGATCTTGCCGCATCTCGCGCGTGAGTCCGAGTTCGAGCGGATGTTCCTCGACGAAGCGCGCATCGCGTCGCTCGTGCATCACCCGAACGTCTGCGAAATCTACGAGCTCGGCGACGACGCCGGCGTTCTCTATCTCGCGATGGAATGGGTTTCGGGGGATTCGCTCATCCACGTCCTGCGCGGAGGCGGCCGCGTCGAAGCGATCGATCTCCGCATCGCCGCGCGCATCATCGCCGACGCCGCTGCCGGGCTCCACGCCGCGCACGAGCTCACGGACGACGACAACAAACACATGAACGTCGTCCATCGCGACGTCTCCCCGCACAACATTCTCATCTCGAGCGACGGTCACGTCAAAGTGGCCGATTTCGGCGTCGCCAAAGCGCTCGGACAGATGCACAGTGCAACCATCGCGGGGCAGATCAAAGGCAAGATCGCGTACATGGCGCCCGAGCAAATCTCGAGCACGAAGTTCGATCGTCGCGCCGACGTCTTCGCCCTCGGCTGCATCCTCTACGAGATCACGACGGGCCTTCAGCCGTTCCTCGGCGACAGCGATCCGCAAGTGATGCACGCCATCATGAAGGGCGACTACGTGCCGCCCGGAAAATTGATGGTCGGCTATCCGCACGACCTCGAGAAGATCGTCCAAAGAGCGCTCTCCGCGGATCCGAACGACAGATTCGCGACCGCCGATCAAATGAAGCTCGAGCTCGAGCAATGGCTCTCTTCGTCCGGCCCGTTCGTCACGACGACGGCGGTGGCCGCGCTCGTGAAACAACGACTCGGGTCGCTGCTCGACAAGCGCCGCGAGAAAATCAAAGACGCGTCGCAAGCGCAAACGGGCGAGTCGATGAACACGGTCGGCGGGGCCGCGCACGCGACGCCGGCAGCGGGATCGACGAGCGGCGTGCGCGAGCACCGAGAGCGTCAGCCGTCGAACGCGAATTTCGGATCGAACGTCTCGGGCCCTTATCCGAATCAAGCCGGATCCGGGCCGGGCGTCTCGGCGCCGGGAACACCGAATCCCGCGCTGAAGCCTGCGACACCGGTCGCGTCGCCGAGCGACAGCGGCGCCGGCATCCAGCGTCAGCGCTCCTACCACTCGATTCCGCCGCCCGCGCATTCGGGAGATTCACCGGCGATCGCGGAGCTACCGCAGTCGCAGATCGCTACCAACTACGGACAGACCTCGTACAATCCGCAGGCTGCGCAGCAGCACGCAGCAGCCTCCGGAGGATTTCCGGGCTTCCAGAATTTCAATCCGTTGCAGCCTTTCGCGGGGACGCCGCCGGGAAATCCGATGCGCTACGTCATCGCGATTGGTCTCGGAATCGCGGCGGCGATGGCGGTGACGTTGATCGTCATCGTCATCATGGGTCTCACGCAAAGGTCACCGGCGCCAGCACCCGCTCCGCAACTCGGGCAATCGACCACCGCGCAGCCCCCGCCACAAATTCCGGCGCAGCCCACGCAAGCGGCAGCGCCGCAGACGCAACCGTCTGCGCAAGTCGAGACGCCTCCGCCCCAGACCACTGCAGCTGCGCAAGCGACGCAAGCCGCGCAAGCCGCATCGAGGAGCGACACCGCGGAAGAGGCCAAGCGCTCGCCGACGTCGCAACATCACGAAGCTCCGGCGGCCACGTCGCATCGGCCGATGCCGCCTCCGGGCACACCGTCCGCCGATTCGGATCCGAGCTCGAACTGACGTCGAACCGAGGAGCTCGCTACGCCCAGCGCACGAGCGATGTCTCGTACGGATGGCTCATCGTTTCGTTCCACGGCATCACGCGCGCGGTGAACGCGTGCGCGCCGCTTTCTTTCGTTGGAATTTTTCCGACATAACGATACGAGCCGTCGCTCCTTTTTTCGGAGAGTGACATGCGCACGATCTCGCCGCGCGCGAGCTCCTGACTCCCCGCCGTGGGCCCGTGATAGAGCTCGACGACGACGTCGTTCGGCGTGAGGGCGCCGAGATCGACGACGGCCTCGACGTCGACGGGGTCTCCGACCGACATCTCGCTCTCCGAGGTCGCACGGAGCTC
>JAICXU010000006.1 GCA_025934595.1 Polyangiaceae bacterium
GGCCACCGCTTTGCGGGTTCGCCGGACTTGTGGATTTCTTCGGGCTTGTCGCCATCCGGAACGAACATGGCGATCGCGCTGTGGATTCCGCGCAGACGAAGCCCCTCGCCAGCGCGAATTAGCCGGAAGTATTTTCGTGTCGAAGCACCGCCCGGCATGGCTACGACTTCGATGTCGTCGCCGACGAGCGGACGCGCAAGGTCGGTCGCGCGGGTCATGTCGACGTCGGTCATCGGCCGGTGTGTTATCACAAGGCGTTCGCGCTCCTCTCATGGAATCCGCAAAAATCACGGCCTTTGCGTCGCATTTCGATCTCGCGCTCACCGATGAGCACGCGCAGAAAATTGCGACGTGGCTCACCCTCCTCGCGACGTGGAACAAGAAGCTCGATCTCACCGCCGCGAAAACGGAAACCGATTTGCTCGACGTGATGCTCGCGGACGCGTTCGTGCTCGCGAAGCACGTTCGCGAGGGTGCGCACGCGGTCGACGTCGGGAGCGGAGCCGGCGCGCCGGGTTTGCCGCTCGCGTTCGCGCGGCCGGACTTGAAGATGACGCTCGTCGAGCCGCTCACGAAGCGCGTGTCCTTTTTGCGCACGGTGCTCGGCGAGACGAAGCGCGCGGACATCGAGGTGAAGCGCACCCGCTCGAGCGAGCTATCGCGCGAGGCATGGGACGTGGCGATTTCGCGCGCGACCTTGGCGCCGGAAAAATGGCTCGCGGAAGCCGCGACGCTCGTCGGAGAAAACGGCGAAGCGTTCGTGCTCCTCGCGAAAGAGGAAGCGCCGATCGAGCCAAATTTACGGCAAATTGAGCAGATTTCCTACGTGTGGCCGGGAAACGGTCACGCGCGAACGCTCGTGCGTTACGCAAAGAATCAGACCACCTAAGAGATTGAACCGCCAAGCCGCAGAGAACGCCAAGGAGAAGATCTGGGTTTTTGCTCCCGATCCCCTAAATCCTCGGCGGCCTTTGCGGCTTGGCGGTTTCTTTATTCCGCGGGGGATGGCGCCGCTTCCACGCGCGGCTTGATGCCGAGCCACTTCGCGAGCTTGGCTTTCGCGTTTTCGATCGCGATGTAAAACGCGGGGACGACGACGAGCGAGAGGAGCGTCGAGCTGATGACGCCTCCGATGACCGCGATCGCCATCGGTGCGCGGAACTCGGAGCCTTCACCATTCGAGATGGCGGTGGGGAGCATGCCGAGGATCATCGCCGCGCTCGTCATCAAGATCGGACGAAGCCGTTCGGGACCGGCTTCGAGCACGGCTTGCATCGGTGTTTCGCCATGCTCGCGCACACGCACGAGCGCGCGATCGAGCAGAAGAATCGCATTTTTCGTGACGAGCCCCATGAGCAAGATGATGCCGATCATCGCGCCCATCGCGAGGGTGATCCTGGCGAGGAAGAGCGCGACGACGGCGCCGACGAGCGCGAGCGGCAAGGTCAGCATGATCGTGAAAGGGTGGATGAAGCTCTCGAACTGCGAGGCGAGCACGATGTAGATGAAGATGACGGCGAGCATCAGCGCGAGGCCCATGGAGCTGTTCGACTCGTTCATCTGCCGAACTTGGCCGTCGTAGTGGTAGCTCGCGCCGGGCGGCAGCTTGATGTTCTTGAACGCGGCGTCGAGCTCCGGCACGATCTCGCCGAGCGGGCGATTGAGCGGGAACGCCCAGATCACGATCTGCCTCTCGCGATCTTCGCGTTCGATCACGTTCGGACCTTCGCCGCGATCTACGGTGGCCAAGTCGCCGAGCGCCATCGGGCCTTTCGGCGTCCACATCGTCATGCGCATCACGTCTTCGGCGTCACGGCGATCGCTTTGATCGAGCCGCACGCGAATCGGCACCTCGTCTTTGCCCTGGCGAAGCTTGCTCGCCTCCTCGCCTTCGATGCTCGTGCGCACCGTCATCGCGATCGTCCGAGCTTGGATGCCCGCGCGCGCGGCGGCGTCGCGATCGACCGCGACCCGTAATTCAGGCCTTCCCGGCGTGTATTTCATTTGCACGTCGGTGACGCCGGGGATCGATTTCGTGGCGTTCTCGAATTTTCGCGCGAGCGGCTCGAGCTCGTCGTAGGTGGCCGCGCGCACTTGGATCATGATCGGCGCTTCGGTGCCGACGCCTTCGACGAACGCGGGATCGGCGACCGCGACCTTCGCGCCGTGGATTTTTCGCACCGCCTGACGCGCTTCTTCTTTGAGGACGCCGATTCCGACGTCGCGTTCGTTCTTCGGCACGGTGACGACGCGCCAGCTCGCTTTGCTGACATCACCGTCGGGGCCGAGCGTGGAGAGGAGCGTGACGATGCGTTTGTCTTTCAGCAGATCTTTTTCTGCGCCCGCGGTGAGCCGCGCCGTTTCTTCGAGCGACGTGCCGGCGGGGAGCTCGACGTCGACGACGAATTGACCGCGATCTTCGGCGTTCACGAACTCGTTGCCGGTGAGCTTCATGATTTGCACCATGCCGACGAGCGACGCGAACGCGATACCGGCGACGACGAGCTTGTGACGGACCGACCAACCGAGCACCACGCGATACACGTGGTCGATTCCGTCGAGCACGGCGAGAAACGGCGCTTTGACGGCCGCGTACGGATCTTTTCGATGAGGATCGTGCGGCTTCGAAAACCGGCTCGAGAGCATCGGATCGAGCGTGAATGCGACGAACAGCGACATGAGCACGGCGGCGACGATCGTGAGGCCGAATTGCCGGAAAAATTGGCCGACGATGCCATCCATGAACGCGACGGGCATGAACACGGCGACGACGGTGAGCGTCGTCGCGAGCACGCTCAGCATGATCTCTTTCGTACCTTCGAGAGCCGCCGTCTTCGGATCTTCTCCGCGCTCGAGATGCTTCGAAATATTTTCGCGCACGACGACGGCGTCGTCGATGAGCAGGCCGATGGCCAAGCTCAATCCGAGCAGCGTCATCATGTTCAGCGAAAAGTGCAGCAGGTACATCACGAAGAACGTGGAGATGACGCTCGTGGGGAGCGCGACCGAGCTGATGAGCGTCGATCGCAAATCCAGCATGAAAAGCAGGATGATGAGGATCGCCATCGCGCCGCCGAAGATGATGGAGATCTCGACCTCGTGGACGTTCTCGCGAATGAACTTCGATTGATCGACGATGAGGCTCGCCTTCATGCCCGCGGGGAACGTGGCTTCGATCTGCGCGAGCTTCGCCTTGGCGCCGTCGGCGACGGCCACCGTGTTTTTTCCGGATTGCTTGACGACTTGGAAAGACACGGCCTGCTCGCCGTTCGCGCGGATGCGCGTGCGCAATTCTTCGTAGCCGTCGTCGACCGACCCGACATCGGACAGGCGAACCGCGGATCCATCGGCGGCGGTCGCGACGATCACGTTGCGAATCTCGTCGACGTCCTTGAACTCGCCGACCGTGCGCACCGCGATCTCGTGAGAGCCTTCGTCGTAGTGGCCGGCGGGAACGGTGAGGTTCTCCGCCTTGAGCTGATTCATGATCGCCATCGGCGAGAGCTTGAGCGCGTCGATCTTCGCGAGATCCAAGTTGACGTGGACCTCGCGCTCGGCGCCGCCTTTCACGTCGACTTGGGCGACGCCGTCGACTTGCTCGAGCGCCGGTTGCACGACATCGCGCGCGAATTTCGCGGTTTCGGCGAGCGAACGTCCGCCTCCCGACAGCGTGTAGATCAAGACCGGCGTCGCGCCGACATCGACGCGCGAGATGGCCGGCTCTTTGATTTGCTCCGGCAATTTGGCGCGAGCTTGCTGCACGCGCTCGCGCACCTCGGTGGCCGCTTCTTGGAGATCGACGCCGAGCTTGAAGATGACGAGCGTCGTCGAGAGGCCTTCGCGCGAATACGTCCGCACGCGATCGATCCCGTTGATCGAAACGACGGCGTCTTCCACTTGCTTCGAGACGAGCGTCTCTACCTCGTTCGGTGACGCGCCCGGATACGGAATGTTGACGCTGACGATCGGAAACTCGACGTCGGGAAATAGATCGGTGCCGAGCCGCGACAGGCCCATGAAGCCGAACACCATGAGAGCGACCGTGACCATCACGGTGAACACGGGACGTTGGATGGCTATGGAGGAGAGTGTCATTGGCGGCTAGCTCATGAAAGCCTGAATCATGACCTGCGGGTCAGTTACGAGTCACTTGCCGGCGGACGCATTCGCGAGCGTGAGCGCGTCGCCGTCTTTCGTTTCCGAGTCCGGCTCGAGCACGACGACGTCGGTGGGAGCGAGACCCGATCGCACGATCCACGATCCATCGGGATCGATCGAATGCACGACGTGCACGATGTGCGCGTGACCGCCCGCGTTCACGACGACCTCGTCTTGGGATCCGGGCAGACGCGCGTTGCCCGGAATTTTGAGCGCATCGACGTCTTGTCCCGAATCGATCGTGGCACGCACGAAGCTCCAGCCGAGGAGCGGATTCGCGGCGTCGTTGTCGACCTCGACCTCGACCGGCGCGCGACGCGTCGCTTGATCGAGCGAAGGCACGACGGTGACGACCTTGCCCGTGACGGTCCGTTCGCGCATTTCGATCTTCACCGGCGCGCCCACTTTCACGAGCGACGCGTCGTCTTCGCCCACCGTGATGCTCAAACGAAAGCGCGAAAGATCTTCGAGGTGGAGGAGCGGCGCTCCCGGCTGCACGACACCACCCGCCGCCGTCGGCGCCTTCGTGATGAGCCCTGCGAACGGCGCGACGATCGCGTGATTGCCCGCGCCGGTTTGCGCCATTTTTGCCGCCGCGCGCGCGGCTTCGAGCTGCGCACGTGCGAGGTCGGCCTGGTGCCTCGATTGCTCCGCTTGTTGCTCGGGGATCGATTTGCTCTGCACGAGCGCGTCGCTTCGTTTCGCATTGTCGTCGGCGAGCGCAGCTTGCGCCTCTGCGGCGCGCGCCGAAGCCTCCGCTTGGAGAACCTGCGCGGCCGCGCTCGATCCGTCCAAAATCGCGAGCGTTTGCCCTTCGTGGACTTCGTCGCCGATCGACACGAGCACTTTTTGGAGTCGCCCGCCGAGCTCGAAACCGACATCCGCGTCGCGCCACGGACGGAGCGTTCCCGTGACGTCGATCGTCGGACGATACCGAATCGGCGCGGGTGAAATCGTGCCGAGAAGCGGCTTCGCTTGTGCGGACGCTTGCGCGGCCACGCGCTGATCGACGAGCGCAGCTTTTTTCGCGAGCGCTTGCTTCACGCGTACCCCGATGAGACCCGCGAGCGCGACCGCCAAAATCGTCGCGATGAAAAGCGCGACGCGCGAACCGCGAGTTGCGGCGGCCGCGCGTGCGCTCGAAGGCGCTCGCTCGGGAAGAGACGATGAAGCGACGTCGGTGGGTCCGTACGAATCCATCAGCCGATTCCTTTCGAGACACGCAAACGATTCTGAAATCGCGCGATGGCGTGCGACAGCGTGGGCGTTCCGAGACCGTCGACGAAAACCGACAGCGCTTGCCGAAGCCACTCGTCGATGGGCGGACGTTTCGGCGCCGAAATCATTTTTCCGGCGAGCTCGTGGTAGGCGCCGGAGAGGAGCGCGGCGGCGACGTCGCTGCTCACGTCGTCGCGAAAGAGCCCCTTCTTCTTCCAGAGCTCGATCCACATGCGACAGTTGCTCGTCATCTCGTCGCGGAACGCGCGCATCAAGTAGACGTGCTCACCCTCGCAGGCCTGCAAAATCGCCAAAATCGCGCGGTTTTGCCAAAGGAACTCGTACACCTCGACATCGCGCGCGTGACAAAACTGCACGACCTCGGCCGGGTCTCCCGGAAGATTTTCCACCTCGTCGGGCGACAGCATGCACGCGCGGCATCGCGCGAGGAACGACTCGACGACTTGGCGGAAGATCGCTTCCTTGCTCTCGAAGTGGAGATAAAACGCGCCCTTCGACAGGCCCGCGCGCTTCGTGATCTCTTCGATGCGCGCCGCCGTGAGCCCCTTTTGCGCGAACACGGCCTCGGCCGATCGCAACAGCTCGATTTTTGCCCTCGGATCCGCCGTTCGCGCCATACGTGAGCCCGCCCTTTACTGACTCGCGGGTCATAATAGGACCAATCGGTAGGCTTTCAAGCGCCGGGACTGATTTCTACGTTTCTTCACACGCGCTTCACTGCGCGTACACCGATACGTCGTCCACGAGAATGCAGCCGTTGGGCTCGTAGTTGTGAATTTGAAGCGTCATCTGCCCCGACGCCTCGACGACGAAGGTCTCGCTCGACACCGCCCACGTCGGCCCTGGCGTGATGATTTGCGCCTGGAAATAATCGCTGCCCCCGTCGGGCAAAGACGAGAACACTTGGAGGCCCGCGGAGCCGATGTCCGCGTCGTGATCGTCATGCAGCCACACTTCCCCGTAATACGATCCGGGAGCCACGTTCGCGGGTGCGATCGGCGAGATCGCGAAGCTGTCGTTGCCGTTGTTCGTCGTGCACACCTCGCAGGAGTAGCTGCCGGAGTGCGCGATCGATGATCTTTGTATCGTACAACCGTAGTTGGGAGCCCACCCGATGCCGCAGCCGCCGGCGCCTTCCTCGAAGCTGCCGTTCACGAACAAGCTCGATGTTCCGCTCTCGTCGCTCGTCGATCCGTCGGAGATCGCACCGTCGGTCGCGCCGTCGCCGAGGACGCGGCCGTCGGCCAAGACTTGCGCGTCGCCCGCGGTCGCGTCGCCCGATTCTCCGCCATCGGAGGATCCGTCCTGAAGCCCGTCGAGGCTCGTGAAGATCGAGCACCCGCCGAGCATGATCGCCAAGAGCGGAAGGAAGCGTCGCCGCACTCCGCAAGCATAGCGCACCCGAAACGAACCTCACTTGTACTTCGGCGGCTCGACTTTCGGCGGCGCGAGCTGCGGGGCTTGATATCCCGAGGAGTGATACGGGCTCGCCATGCCGCCACCGCCGTACATCGCGGTCGCGGGCGGAAACAAGAACGCGGGCGCGTGCGACCAATCGCCGAGGTAGATCGTCGTGCCTTCGCCGCCGAGCTTTCCGAGCGCATCGTACGCATGCATTTGCACTTCGAGCGGCGTCACGCTTTGCGCCTCCGCCTTTTTCTCGGCCTCGGTCGCTTTCGCGAGCATCTTCCGCGACTCCGAGTCGGCTTTGGCCTTCGTCACTTCGACCGACGCTTCGGTCTCCGCTTTCACTTTGTCGATCGCCGCTTGCTCTTCGGCGACTTTGCGATCGGCTTCTTTCTGCCGCTCGAGCTGCTCGGTCTTCATTTTTTCTTCTTCGGCGTTGCGCTCGATCTCGAGCTTCCGCGCGAGCGCGTCACTTTCGAGCTGCGTCTTCTTTTTGATGGCCTCCTGCTCGCCCACGAGCCGCGCGCGAATCGTGTCGGCAATTTCGGGTGCATACTGCACGGATTCGAGCGTGACCGCGGAGATCTCGATGTGCTTGCCTTTGATGCGGCGTCGAAGCTCGTCCTCGATCTCGTCCTCGATCTTCTGATTGTTCTTCTGCAGCTCTTGGTACGAATGCCGGGAAATCACGCCGCGCGCCGCGCTCCGGAACTCGGGCTGGATGACCTCGTCGTAGTAATTTTCGCCGACCTCGGTGTCGAGCAAGTAGAGCTCGCTCACGATCGGGCGGTAGCGAATCGCGACGTGCAGATCGAGCGCGAGGTCCTCTTGCGAGGTCGTTCGCACCTCTTCTTGATGCTTCGAGTAGGTGATGTCGAAATCCTCGAGATGCTTGCACACCGCGAACGGCATGCACACGCCGAGGCGGTGATAGCCGGGGCCGAGCGGATCGCGCTGCAGCCCGTCGTGCGGATCATAGAGGAGCGCCATGTGACCCGAATCCACCGTTTCGCCGTAACAGCCGGCCGAGCAGCTCAAAATCATCGCGAGGCCCACGAGCCTTTTCATGTTCGAATTCCTTTCGTCGTTCAGGGCTGGACGCTTCCGAGCCAGCCGGCGAGATCGCGCCCCATGCGCGACATGCACGAGTAGATGACGGGCGCGCCTTCGTTCTCCGGCACGAGCCCCGCTTGCCGACATTCGGCGAGCGATTGCGCGAGGTAATCACGCGTCGTGCGATCGCGCAGCGTGGCGCGCACGTTGATCGTGATGAAGAGGCGACCATCGCGATACGCGGCCTCGGCGCGCGTGACGTCGATCGCGAGCTGCCATCCACCCGGCCGCTGGCTCTGATGATCGAACGCCCACGGCGCGGCGGCGGTCGAGATCGCGATGGAGAGCGTCGCCTCGAGCTCGGCATACGAAATCGAGCTGCCGGAAACGGGAAGAGGATCGTCGACGCCGGTGCTGCGCGTGACGACCTCGAGCGGCACTGCTTTTTGCGGCGTGAGCGTCAGTGGTGCGCCGGCCGCGTGAAGAAGCGGAATCGTCTGCGTCGACGAGCTGCATCCGCTTCCGAGACACACGACCACCGCGCCGCCTGCGCACGCGCGCAGCGGAAAAAAGCCCATTTCGTGAGCACCTCGCAGAGCAAACGTCGCGCCACGTCGAACGCGCGCGAAATCACGAGGTCTGATGCATTTGCAACCGAGATGCGGGTGACAGCGCGCCCCGCGATCGCACGCGCCTGATTACGGAGTGACCCGATAGCCTTCCACGTGCCCCGGACCATTGTCGCTCGGACACGAGATCGCAAACACGCGATCCTTCCACGCGAGAGGACGCGCGTAGCGTTGTCCGCTTCCCGCGAGCGGCGTCATGCTCAAAATCGCGCCGTCTCGCGCGCGGATCTCGAAGAGCAACCCGTGTCCGCTCACCGGTGAGGAGTCGACATCGACAATCCAAATCAACGGCTCGCCGCTCGGACCGACACCGATCCGCGGCAACGTGGGTTGCATACGAAAGACTTGTTTCGCGAGCGGATCGTTTTCGGAAGGCGCACGCCACTCGATCGCGAAGTGCGGAGCGCCGCCATCGGGCGTGACCACCCGTACGCCCACGACGTTCGCGGGATGCGTGTGATCGAATTCGAGCGTCGGAACGACGACGAGCGGATCGTCTTCGCCGTCCTGCCAAACCGTCTCCGGCTTCGTCACCATCATGCCGGCCCAATCGGCGATGCATGGATCGCCGGCGCTGCCGCATGGCTCGGCGAGCTGGATGCGATCGTAGAGCGTTCCCAAATGGGCCGCGTCGACGAGATAGAGACCGCCGTCCTTCGCGGGCACGACCACCACTTCGAGGCCATTTTTCAGGGTGATTCGCGTCGGGCCGTCTGCGCCGAGATCCCAGTCGTGGGCGGCAAAGCAATCCCAGAAATCGAGACCGGCGCACGCGGGATCGTCCGGGGCGAGCGGACCGCCATCGGGAATGCGAGGCACGAAGAGGTCGGCGCACGTTTGCATGCAAAGGGTCGAAGGCGGACCACCGTCCGAAAATGCGGTGCACGCCGGATCGCACGCGGGGTCGAACACGAGACCCGGACGAAGACGCATCATCGTGTTCGCGTAATCGCGACGCGCGAGATCGAGCTGTCCATTTCCGGCGACGGCGAGGATCTCGAGCCCGCCGTCGGTGACCGTGACCTCGGGCCCTCCCGGCGCCCACAGGCCGCCGCCGCAAATTTTTTCGCGCGATCCGCCTTGGTCCGGCGTTCCGCATTCGCTCTCGGGCGTGTCCACCATCGATCCGGTCACCGCCCCGGCCGCGCCCTCGTCGTGCCATCGATCGAGATCGATCTCGAACATCCATCCGTGCCAGGGTTGGATGTCGCGGATGTTGCCGAACTGGACATAGAGGAGGCCGCGCTTCGATGGATCCGGTTGCGCGTAAATGACAGGCGAGCGATCGACCTCGTGCGATGGCAAGAAATCGATCATGCCGGCGTCGCCGGATCCGGGCTTGCTCGCGGTGAGCATGACCTCGGGAAAGGTCGGGTCGACGACATGATGCACGAGATCGATCGCGACGACGCGCGCGCTGTCACGGGCGCTCGTCGCCGTCGAAATCGTCGAATACGATTCGAAGAGTGTATTGCCGACGATCGCGGGCGTGGCGAGCACGTACGCATGCTCGCCCGGCGGCAATGGAATCTTCATGCTCCACATGACGTTGCCGGTGTCCGGAGAAATCGCCGCGACCGTGCCGTCGTTGGAGACGACGATCACGCGCTCGGCGCCTGGCGGCCCGTAAATTTGAGGCGATCCGAAGATGCACCCCGGCAACGTGTTCGATCCGAGGTCGCTCGGAAAGAGGCGCTCGACCGGACCCGCATCGATCTCCTGACTCGCGTCGGCGTCGACCTCTGCGTCGCCCGCATCGAACGTCGCGGCATCGAACGTCGCGTCGAACGTTTCGACGCTCGCGTCGTCGTCCGACACGGTGATGTCGTCGCCCTCGCATGCGAGCGGCGCGAAGGCGCAAGCTCCGACGGCGATGGCGAGAAGGGCGAGCCCGAGCCTCACCTCTACGAAGGTATCGCTTTTTTTCCCGAATTTTTTGCCCGAAACAGGGGGGCCATGCGACCTGTCCTAGAGATGGCGCACTATCGTTCCGATGTGAGCGAGATCGGACGGCTGAACGAATCCGAGCTCGTGACGCTGCGCAGGCTCGCCGATGATCTCGCGGACAAAAAAGGAGAGCGCACGACGACGGGTCACCTCCTCGCTGCGCTCGCTTCGTTTCCGAGCCCCGCTGGGGATTTGCTCGCGGAGCGGAGGCTCGATGTCGACGTCCTCTTGAAGGCGGCGCGCGTCCATACCGACGACGCTCGCGATGCGGTTTCGCGCGTCATGCATCGCGCTCGTGAGCTCGCGGCCCGCGGAACGCATCGTGACGCGACCGCCACGCATCTTTTGTTCGCGCTTTGCCACGAGCGCGCGACCGCGGCGTTTCGAGCCCTCGAGCAGTGCGGAAGCGACGTCGCGAAGCTTCGCGCGGCCGCATTGCAAGTCGCGACCGGCATGGCGCCTCCACGCCGCATCGCGCGCACGCAACTCGCGCTTCCGAGCGCGCGCATCGCGACGACGCCCATTCGTCCGAAGACGACGTTGCCAGCGTCACCGCCGATGCGCGCGACGATGTCTCCCCCGCCCGTGATGGCGCGACCGGCACCTCCCGTCGTCCGCCCTCAGCCGCCTCTCGCGTCGCCTCCGGAGAAGCATCCGGCCAAGACGAAGCGCGCAAAACCGCACGTGACCGCGCGCGAGGGCAAGCACGTCGAGGTTGCGGAAGTGCCTGAAAAACAGCTGGATCGTCATGCGCTCGACGAAAAGAAGTTTCCGCTTCTCGCGCGCATCGGAAAAAATCTGACGCTCGCCGCTTCACGTGGCGAGCTCGATCCGGTCGTCGGTCGCGAGGACGAAATCGAAAGAGTCCTCGACGTGCTCGCAAGGCGCACCGCGAACAATGCATGTGTGATCGGTGCGGCGGGCGTCGGCAAGACGAGCGTCGTCCGCGGCGTGGCTTGGCGCACGGCGGGTATCGGCGAGGGGCTCGGTGCCGAACAAAATATCCTCATCGAGATCGAAACCGCGAGCCTCATCTCCGGAACCGCCGCGCGCGGATCGCTCGCCGAAAAAATCGTGGAGCTGAAAACCGAAGCGAGTGACCGCCGCATCGTTCTCTTCTTCGACGAAATTCACGCGCTGTTCGACGACGGCGGCGACGAAGCCGTCACGGAGCTGAAGGCCGCGCTCGCGAAAGGCGAAATTCGATGCATCGGCGCGACGACGCGGGAGGAGTACAAGCGCGTCGTCGAAGCCGACGCTGCGCTCGCGCGACGCTTCACCGTCGTCGATGTCGAGGAGCCGTCGCAAGAAGAGGCCTTCCTCGCCATCGAGTCGGTCGTGCCGCTCTACGAGAAGCATCATCATGCGAAATACCCGAGCGAAACGCTCGCGGCGGCGATCCATTGGAGCGTGCGATACGTGCCTGGTCGCGCGCTGCCAGACAAGGCGCTCGGGATTTTGGATTTGGCGGGGGCACGCGCGAAGCGTCGCGGCGAGCGCAAAGTGTCGCGCGAGCAGATCGCGGACGTCGTGTCCGAGCTCGCCGGAGTTCCCACCGAGCGTCTTCTCGAGACCGACGGTGAGCGAATGCTGCGTCTCGAGTCGTTGCTCGGCGAGCGCATCGTCGGCCACGAAGAGTCGCTTTCGCGCATCGCCAGCGTGCTGCGTCGCAATGCGTCGGGGTTCCGCTCGAAGCGTCCGATCGGGTCCTTCCTTTTGCTCGGTCCCACGGGCGTCGGCAAAACCGAAACGGCAAAAGCGATCGCGGAGTGTCTCTTCGGATCGCCCGACGCGATGACGCGCTTGGATCTTTCGGAGTACGCGGAGCCGCACGCGATCGCGAGGCTCGTGGGCGCGCCGCCCGGTTATGTCGGACACGAAGCGGGTGGGCAGCTCACCGAAGCCGTGCGACGTCGTCCGTTCCAAGTCGTCTTGCTCGACGAGATCGAAAAAGCGCACCGCGACGTTTTGGAGGCTTTTTTGCAGGTATTCGACGAGGGTCGGCTGACCGACGGCCGTGGCCGCACGATCGATTTCACGAGCACCGTTCTCTTTCTCACGTCGAACATCGGCGCCGAGATCACCCAAGCGTCGTTCGCGCGCAAAGGCCGAATCGGATTCGGAGCCGGGTCGAACGAATCACGCGATACAAGCTACGAAGAAAAAATCCGCGGTGCGGCACGCGCGGCGTTGCCACCGGAGCTCTACAATCGTCTCGACGAAGTGCTCGCGTTCGCGCCCCTCACGCGTCGCGACGTCGGCGAAGTCGCGCGTCGTATGGTGCAATCGCTCGCGCTCGAGCTCGAAGCCACGCGCCAAATCACGCTCGACGTGAGCGATGCCGCGATCGAAGCGTTGCTCGACTCCGACGGGTTCGATCCGGAGCTCGGCGCACGCCCGATGCGACGCGCGATCGCACGGCAGATCGAAGCCCCGCTCGCCGAAATGATTTTGCGCGGCGAGATCGCACGCGGCGACGTGGCCACGGTGGACGTCGAAGACGGCAAGCTCGTCGTGGACGCCGTCACGCCGTCAACTGCCCAAAAAATAGCCTGATCAGCCCATCGTGTCGATCGCACGGCGGTAGCGATCGCGGCGCGCGGAGTCGTGCAGGATGTCGTACGCCTCTTCGAGCACGGCGACGATCTTCCGGACGTCCGGCCCGAGATCCACCATCGAGGACGTCAAAATTCGATCGGGATCGAACGCGCGGCGCAGCTCCGTGAATGCCCGCCGCACCTCGTAGCTCGTGGCCGTGCGAGGCACGCCGAGAACCGCGAAGTAGTCGCCCTCTTCGACCAGATCGAGACGAGCGCGAATGCGCGCGCGGATCGCGTCGTCGTCGAGCGTGTCGAGTCGCGGCTCGCTCGACCGGTCACGCGACGGCGGCACGGCGCCCACCGATCGAAGGACCTCGATGACGCCGAGCAAGTGCAGACCATAGAGCACGGCGATCATGTCGGTGTCGGGCGCGCTCGCCGTGGCCTGCGCGAGCGTGAGCCCGCGCAGCTGCTCGAGCACCGCGATTTCCGGCGCACCGAGCGCGCACTCCGTGAGCAAGTTGGCGTTCCGACCTTCGCCGATTCGCGCTTGCGCGCCACCGAGACGCGCAAATGCGTCGTCTTGCGAGATCACGCGGCGTACGACGTCGACGAAGACCTCCGCGCCGGTGGATCCGCCGAACACGCTCGGCTCCGCTTTCAGTCGCCCGGGCGCATCCGGCTCCATGAGCGCGGTCCCCGAATCGATCGCGAGGGCGCGCCCCAAGATCCATTCGGCATGCGCACGCAAAACCGGCCAGAGCTGATCTTGCCGCAAATATCCCTGCGCCACGAGCGCGGCGCCTGCATGACGACCGAACGTCGCGAACCTTCCCGCGAGCGCTTGCAAGCTCTCACGCGGAAGATCTCCGTGCGCGACGAGAAACGCGATGAGGCTCTCGTCGTCCACGCCCGATGCCGCCGTCACGAGATCGCCTTCGCGCAGAACGACGCGCCTCACGCCTTCTTTCGATTCGAGACACAACGTTCCGGTCGTACGCGTGGCGATCGCACGCGCGATCGCGCGCGGCGCATCGTGTGGACCGAGCACGGCCGGAATTTCGGTGGTCGTCGAAGACGGAACGATGTTCTGCGAGGACGCGACGCTCGACGACGGCACGAGATGCGGAGGCGCGTCGCGCGGCGTCGACATCGGCGGAATCTGCGGCGAGTACGGCGGTGATTGCGGCGCCGCTTCACGTCGTGCTTCTTGCGCGGCTTCGAGCGCGAGCGCGACCGGCATGAGCGCGTCGCTTCCGAGCGTGAATCCTGCTGCTGTCGGCGCCATGGCCGTGGAAGGCGGGCGCGATGACGGGTGGCGCGCCTCGACAGGGCGTGGCGACGTGTCCGGGTCGCTCGTCGCTTGCGAGGAGCTCGTCGTTTGCGAAAAAAGTGGCGGGGGCGATTCCGACGGCGGACGAAATCCGCGAAGCGCAGAGTCGCCTTGTGTCGTCGGTGAAGAAATCGCCGACGACGGGTGGGGCGGATGCGGAGCGACCGTCGGAGAAAGCGGAACGCGCACACCGAAGGGAGCCGTGCTCGCGACGAGCGCGGTCGGCGCGGACACCTCGCTCCGCGGCTGCGCGACGGATCCCGTTCCTGCATCGGCCACGCCGGTCGTGTGTCGTCGCGATGCGCCGGTCGTTTGCTTGCTGCCCCCCGACGTCGTCACGCGACCTTGTGATCCGAGGGCGCTGTCGTTCGGCTCTTCTTCGTCTTCTTCTTCCAGAGGATCGTCGAGAGCGGCGAGGATCTCCTCCGGCAGCACCGCATCGATCTCTTCTTCGGGCGAGAGCGACGGCAAATCGTAGCCGACCGCCTCTCCACCGAGGCGCTCCTCGGCCTCGGCGAGAAGCTGCATCAGCTCCTCGCTCAGCGGACCTTGCGCACCTTTTCGCGCGCGCATGATCGCGGGCATGCTCGGCGGCGGAGGTTGGCTGGGCACACGTGACGCGCGCGCCATCGACGGCGGCGGCGCGCTCGGCGATTCGCGAATTCCCGGCGACGGGAGCGATGCCGGCGGCTTGCTCGACAGCTTCTGGCTGGACGGGGGCGCGCTCGATGGCTCGTCGGCCATCGGCGGCGATGCGCCGCGTGCATCGGTAGTCACGGACGAAGCTTCGGCCGCCGCCCCCGCGTGCGATTCACCTTTTTTTTCCGTAGATGCTGCGCCTTCGTGAATCGGCGGCTTCGACGACGCGTTCTTGCGCGGATCATTCGAGACCTGCGCGAGAGGCGGCACCGATCCCCGAGGCGCCGCGAGCGCCTTCTCTTTGTCTCTTTCGCCGTCTTTGTCTTTGTCGCCGAGCTTGTCACCGTCCTTCTTGCCGAGGTCTCGGCTTCGGTCGCGGTCTTTCTCTTTCTCCGGCTCTTTCCAGCTCGCGTCGAGCGCGGCTTGCTCCGCCGCGGCGGCAGCGGGAATGCCCGACGCCCTCACTTGCATGAGCGCATTCACTTTGCGCACGACCGCTTCCGCGTCCACGGGCCGCGCGAAAAATCCGCTGCCCTCGTGCACGAGCGCTTCTTCGGGAACTTGGAACGCGGCCCCGAGCCGTCCCATGAAGAGAATGTCGATCGATTCGGAGTCCGCGAGCTCGCGCATGCGAGCGACCGTCTCGAGCGCGCCTTCGCCGTCCGCATCGACGACGACGACACGCGGGCGTTGCACGGCCACGCGCGCGACGAGGATCGAGAGCGGTACGTCGACGACGGTATAGCCGGCGGCGCGCAAGGCTTGCGCGACTCGCTCGGCCTCTGCCGAAGGATCGCTCACGAACACCGTACCCTTTTGCGGTGCTTCTGGACGCGCGCTCGGCATGACCCCCGGCTAAGACTCCGTCTCTTCGTCTCCGAGGAGACGGCCGAGCAGATCCCCGGCGCGCGGCAAAAGCCGCGACACGTAGACGAGACCAAAGATGAAGACGACGAGCGCAAGCTCGCCGTGCGTCATCCCGAAGAGCATGTCGGCGATCATAGCGCCTCAAGGCGAGGTATCAGAAGAGGGATGTCTTACCGCCGCGTGAGGCCGGTGCTTTTTCTCGGCATCGTGCCCCTGCTCATGCTTTTCGAGCTGGATCGCGAGCTCTCCGCGGGAGAAACGGCGGGCGCGACCGCACGCATGGTGCTCGACATCGTCCTCGTTCTCACATGCGCGCAGGATCTTCTGCGGACCACGCCCGAACGACCAAAGACCACCGCCATCATTTTTTTCGGCGCCGGAGCTCGGCTTGCGCTGCTGATCGCGAGGTCGTGCGGAACGAGCGCGCATCCCGTCATCTACGTTGCCGCGCTCCTCGCGATCGCGATTTCCGTCCTCACGTGGCTGTCGCGCCCGCGCGCGTCTCGTGAAGATCGAGCCCGCATCGAGCCTCCGTCGCGCGATGTCGCCGGCTCGTTTCCGCAAGCGCTCGCGATCGCCGTGCTTCTTCCGTTCGCGCTCGTCCTCGCGGGTCACTACGGCGGTACGTGGATCGGGGCGCTCGTCCTCGCGCTCTGGGGTTTGCTCTTGCCGCCGCTCGCCGTGCCGAGCTGCGACGATCCGCGGTCACCGCGATCCGGCTCATTTTCGGCCAAATCCGCGTTCGCATGCGCCGTCGTCGGTATCGCGCTCACGGCGGGGCTCGCGGGCAGCGCGCATTATTCGCTCGACGCGATCGCAGCGGCGATTGCCTGCACGCACGGCAGCGCGGCTTCGCACGCGACGGCGTTCATCGCAAAAGAGGGCGCCGAGGTCGTGAAGAACGTACGCATCGCCCGCGAGGACATCGCGTTCTTCGCGATGACGGTGTTCGTGTCGCCGCTCTTCGAAGAGCGGATTTATCGCGGAATGCTCCAACGCATCGCGAGCAGCCGTTTCGGAAAAAATCGCGGCATCGCGATCGCGGGGATCGCATTCGGGCTTGCCCATCTCGGCGTCTACCGCGTCGCCATCTACCAAGCGATTTTGTTGGGAGTGACGTTCGGCGTGACGTTCGAAGAGGGCGGGCTCATCGCCGCGATCGCGA